>CAZAHQ010000234.1:4882-6507 GCA_964484415.1 uncultured Acidobacteriota bacterium
AGTCCCGGCGGTGTGTCGTCCTACACCATCCGCACCCAGCGCGAGGCCGTGGAGCGTCCGGGCCTGCGTTATTACGCGACCCTCGGCTTGCCGCACCGGCTTGTCCCGGGCGGGAGCGATCCCATGTCCTTTGATGGTCCGGCGACGGTCTCCATCAGCAGCGCCGGAGGCAGCACCGTTCAATCCAGCGACTACGAACTGAACACGACTTCCGCGTACGACCCCGAGCATGGGTTGTATTTCTTCAAGTACGCGAGCGGATCGCCCGTCGAAATCGCCCGCAGCACCGTCCAGCACAACATGTCGGGGCAGTCTAAGTCCACACGCCGGTGGCACGATGTGCTTGGGAACCAGTTCTACACCGACTCCTTCACGTACGATGCGCTCGGCAGGCTGGAAACCTCGACCAACGACAACGGAACGATCACCAAGTACCTCGACCACGATGTGCTGGACCGGCCGCGTGAAGTGCAGGTGGGAACCAATAGCACCAACATGGTCACGGTGGCCAAGTACTTCTACGACTCGGGCGGCACCACGACCGAAGGCGCCGCCAACGGCAACCTGACTCGCGTCGAGGCCTATGCCGATGGGTCATCTACCCGCGTCACCAAGACGACGTTTGACTACCGCGACCGGTCGGTGCTGGTTGAGCCTCCGCTCGGTCCTTATGAGATGGTCCTGTACGACAACCTCGACCGGGTTGTCGAGAGGGGCGTGTACTCCAGCGTCCCGACGATCGGTTCGAGCCTGCCGACGACTGACCGCGGCCTGCGCTCAAAGACCTCCTATAGCCAGCGCGGTCTGCGGTTCAGGCAGCAGGTGGCCATCGATCCCACTGATGATGGTGACGGGTTCCTCGAATCGCATGCGTGGTTTGATGAAGTCGGGCGGACCGTCGCCGAGTGGATGCCCAACTCCGCGGCCAGCAAGCGCACGTTCGACGGGCACGGCCGGCCGATGGTTGTGTACACCACCGACCGTGACGGCGACGATGCGCCCGGAACCACCGGCAACCTCGCCGATGCGCTGGCTGTGACCGGCGACCACGTGCTCGAACAGACCGAGTACAGCTACAGCCCTAACGACCGCGTGGAACTGGTCACGCACTGGGCGCGAAAGCACGATTCCTCGGCGACCGGTGCGCTCACGTCGAGCGAAGCGATCGCCTCGTATGTGGGATATTGCTACGACCTTGCGGACCGGCAGATCCGAACCGTGAACTTCGGCACCAACGATGCCGCGGTCACCGGCGCGCCGACCGGAGTCTTTAAGAATGGAACAGCGCCGAGCGGAAGCTCGACGCCGCCCTGGCCCCCGACTTCGGGAGTTGTTCCCGGCTGGGGTTCGTCGGATCCCTATGCCGACCAGATCGTCACAGGCACGACCTACAACGCGCGCGGCCTCGTCGAGACGACCCTCGATCCCTACCCCGGCGATCCAACCGGCTCGGGCGATCCCACGAGCCGAGCGACCAAGGTCATCTACGACGATCTCTCGCGCCGCATCGCGGTGATCGAGAACTATGACGATGCGGTGATCGGGTGGAACAGCGGCGCCACGCCCGCG
Organism: uncultured Acidobacteriota bacterium; assembly: GCA_964484415.1. Lineage (GTDB taxonomy): Bacteria > Acidobacteriota > Polarisedimenticolia > J045 > J045 > JANNUT01. Next base: position 6,452 of record CAZAHQ010000234.1, read on the forward strand.
CGTTGGGAGGTGGTCAGCGGCCTGGATGATGCACAGCCCGACTGGGACCGCGTGAC
>CAZAHQ010000235.1:0-6480 GCA_964484415.1 uncultured Acidobacteriota bacterium
AAGAACACGAAGAGACCGAGGACAACGACCGCTATTACACCGGCGGTGAGCGCGAACTTTCTATTCATGGCCATCTCATCTCCATGTCGACCGCGATCCCGCGAATACGACGATGACTCTGATCGGCCAGCGTTGTGCGCGACGCTTTTCTAGTTCCTCGGATCAGTGCGAACGACACGGGCTGGTTCCTGTCGCTAGGTACAACTCAAGCCCCGCCGCTGCATTTGCGCCTCCGAGTTTCCCTGTTTCTAACTGCCCGCTTGTCATGCCGATCCGCGGGGCGGGCACCTGTGCGGGGGGGGGTTCTAGGTACACACCACCAGTGTTATCGCCCATGCGCACAAATGAGGCCCTAACTGTAGCTGACGCTCTCGCTGGTCCCCACGTAGCCTGTGCATTCCCGAAGAAGCCGAAGCTTTGTCGGATGTCCAGGTTAGCTCGATCACCCATCACCTCCGCGGGCCCGGTGAAAACCGCCGCACCGGCGCCAGCCCCCCCGCGCACACGGAACAGCAATCGCCCGTCGTCTGTCTTGCCGAGCGCAACTCCGAGATCTTCCAAGACGCCCCCAGCGACGGTGATCTGCCCCGACGGAATCCCCCTTAGCATGCGGTCGACAAAGCCGCAGGGATCGCTTTCAGCACGCCGTTCACCCTGAGGATCCCACATCTCTTGTCCTGGATCTCGCCAGTCGTGAGCAACCTCGATCCGGTCCGGGATCCAACCGGAGCCCTCAACCTCCACCCCATCCGATGGAACTCCGTCAATCGGTATCCACGCCTATGCATCACTCCTCTCGTCGTGAGAAGAACCCGCATCTGCCGGTCTGGAAATCAAGGAAAGACACGCGGTTCCCCTCGAACGATACAACTACAGTGTCCTCCAACTTGAAATCGCTAGGAACGTCACCGCTCGAAAACACCCTCTGCTCTGACACAAAAACTACCTGCCTGGTTGTCGACGCAGATCCTGTCCAGCGCTCCCCGCCAGCCAGAATCAGTTCGTTAGTTCTGGACCTCACTACTATGTAGAGGTCGCTGTCGATGCTTCCGATACCTCCCTGCGAGATGAGTGGATTCTGCGCGATCGTCATCTTCGCCTGCGGTGTCGTATTTGCGTCACAGATTGATGACACCGTTAGGTATCCGAACGTGGCTGCGCTCGCCAGCGCGATGGTAATTCTCGTTGCCCGCGACACGATCATCGTAAGCACTCCTATTGTCGAAGAGGTAGCTTTCGCTGGGGATCCCGGCTGTGGTCAGGGCGCTTCCGCCTACCGTTCTTCGGTGCAGTCACGAGCTTTTTCTGCACACAGTAGTTCAAGGAACCACGGTGAAGCGAACCTGCTGTGATTCATAGATCCCGTGCTCGCTCCAAATGGCTGGAAGCATCTGGAGCTTCGGTTTGAGAATATTGCAGGGCAGATTGGAGACGTACCAGACGCTGAGGCGGTACTCTCCAGGTGATCTAACGAGGTCCCGCACTTTGAGGACCCGTCGATTGCCGAAGAAGTCACCTTTTCGTAGGCGAACGAACATTGTTGGATCGTCGAGGCTTGGCGGTGGACCTGGAACATTCGGATCGTCAACAAATGTCTGGATCCAATTTCCGTCGCTGTCAAAAAGTTTCACCGCCATACCAGCCGCAACATGCCAATCGAGCTCATTGAAGAGAAAGAGCGGGTCAGCGCCACCGTTCCGAATGGCAACCTCGGTCACTATTGAATCCTCGAGAGCGTAGACAGAGCGGTCGAGGTGAAGCGAAATCACTGCAGGCGGTCTCTGCGCTGCTACATCGCCCCGCTTCGGGCATGAGGAGAATCCGGCGCCGGGGCTTCCTACCGCAAGAATCATCAGTGCCAACGGCGAGACTAGGAACAGTCGCGAGTGCATGGTCTTCCTCCGCTTCTCGGTAAGCGGTCACGCTGCGACGTCGCTCGCGTAGCTAGCGGGCGCTGACTCGGCAATTGCCCAGACTCAACTTCCATCCGCGGCAAGAGGACTCCCTCTACGGTGCCCTCTCGAGGTCGGTGACACGTTCTGCGCAAAGGGCGAGCGACGCGAGGCGTAGTGAACTCATGAGAACCCCCTGCACGCGATGAATCGAGCCCCTGGCAATAGGTCGGATTCGCAGAGGCAGTTAACCTCCGCTTCACTCTGTGAGTCAGATGCCGACCCGGACTAGGACGAGCGTCGAGCGTTCTGCGGCAGGTCTTCTGCTGGACCTGCCTCGTCTCGATGGCTCGGAGTTTTCTCTGAATGATCATCCCGCACCCCAGCGCGCGATGTTGCTCGGTCGCGATGCTACGCTCGAGGTCCATGAACACAAGAGGTTTTCTTGCGGGGATGACTTATGTCACGCGGAGCCTGCAAAGCGGCATATGTGGCAGGGTCACTATTTGCAACTCCGCGGTCGATGCTGCTCGAACCGCCGACGGACAACGGGCGAGCCTGCGACTCATCGGCTCCGCGCTTTCTCGATACCACGCGCCCTTAACAACGACTGCCCGCGTAGTCGCGCTCTCGCCTGGCGCTCATTCGCTCTGCCCAGCATGAGAGGCCGAGGTTGTGGTCGGCCGGCGTGTGATCGGGAGAGGCGCAGGCAGCCGCCAAGGACAGCCGCCCGCGCCCGAGTGATTACTTGGTCTTGGCGGTCAACTCGTTGGAGATCGCTGAGAGGCCGGCCCCGTTGAACGCGCGCACGATCAGCGTCACCGTTGCTCGTCGTCCCAACCCGGTCACGGTGGTGGTCGTGACGTTGGCGCTCACACTCTTCGCTAGCGTCCAACCGCCCGCCGACCACTTGTACAAGTTGTAGCCGTTTTCATTCGTGGCATTGTCGTTCCATCTCACTTGCAGGCCGCCGTTGACAGCCGATACCAGTCGCAGTTGAGACGGAAACCACGGAACTCCCGACCCGTTCGAACCGCCGCCGGTACTGCCGCCACCGGTGCCGCCGCCCGTCGTCGTTTGCTGCTTGAAGTTGGCGACGGTCGCGGCGACGTTGTTGAGTACCAAGTGGTTGTCGCGCGCAGTCGCTACGCCCGTCGGGTAACCCAAATAGCTGACAGCCGGATTGGAGAAGTACGGGACTCGGGTGCAGCCAGACGCGCACTGTGAGTTGTACGACATCACGGTACGGAACACGCCGTCGACGAAGTGACCTCTGTTGTACGCATACATCCCGCTGCCGCCTGCGTTGGCAGGGTCGTGATCGCAACCCATGTTGTGACCGGACTCATGCGCCAGCGTCAGGTTCGCCGCCACACAAGCGCGCGCTACGACGTTGTAGGCGTTGCGCGCGAAGGCGGTGGTGAGTGAACTCATCAAGTACCCAATGCCGCAGTAGTCGCACGACTCCACGACGAACGACACGAGATCGGCTTTGTACTGCTCGCGCAGTGCTGCGATTGCCGTGTCATTGCGCACCGCGGTGAGATCGGCCGAAGCACTGCCGGTTTCGGCGTAGGAGTACTCGCCTTTGTAGACCAATCGCATGCGAGTGGTAACGCCGCTGTTGGCGTAGGCGGTATTGGCCAAATCAACGGCGCTCTGTACCGTCGCCTCGATTGCAGCGGTACCGCCGGCGGCGGCCCGCGTGTCGTCTGTATACAGCACCATGATGTCGATCGTGCCGTCGCTGTCGTTCATTGCGATCGGTTCGCCTGCGATTTGCGGCGCCATCTCTGCAGAGAGTGGCTCGCGTGGATCGGCGCATTCACGGAAGAGATTCGGTGCAAGCTCGGTGAGCAGATGCTTGCCACCGCCAATCGCGCGCAGTTCGTAGGCGTCTCCATCGGGCGTGTTGATCAAACCGGCCACGGCGCCGTGATGCACCGTGAAGGTGGCCTCGCCCTGACGACCGTCGTCGAGCTGGATGCTGCCGCGCCAGGTGTAGTCGTCTAGATCGCGAATTTCGAGGGTGCGTCGCTCGGCCACGAACTGCTTGCCGCCCAATAAGGGCAACTGTATGCCGCGGCGCGCCGGATTGAACGCCTCCAGGTCGATGCGAACCATCCGCTCATGGATCGCGGCAGGCGAGCTGACGAGCGGTGTGTCGCCTGACATCTGTGGATCTTCGAGCGCAAACAGCGCTCGAGTTCTGCGCTGCGGATCACGTTCGAAAGAGTCGGGTGGTAGAGCGAACGCTGCCGATGCTGTCGCGGCTAGTAGAACCGAAAGCGCGCCTCGGCGAACGTATGCGAAGCTGTTTGAGAAGTGCATGTGTAGATACCCGTCACGATGACTCCCCGTTGCGTTGCTTAATGTAGGTTCGCTGGGGCGGATGGCCCAGGAGAGCTCGGGGTCGAACGCCCACAACGGGCATCCCAGACGCAACCGTTACCGCGCGCTACTTCGGGACGCCACGATTCCCAAAACCACGATCCCTGGCGCGTTGTTCCTGCAGCGTTCTCGCCGGCCTGGCCGTACGATGTCCCCGTGAGTTGATTTCCGGTCTAGACTGCGATACGTGCCCAGTTCGATCTAACCACCGTACTTTCGCTAGCGGAGACACACGATGACTCGAATCGCGCCACGGATCACCGTCGATCCGAAGATCCGCTTTGGCAAGCCGGTAATCGAAGGAACTCGAATCCCGATCGAAGTGATCGTCGGCAAGCTCGCGAGCGGCATGAGCGCCGATGCTGTGGCCGACGCGTATGGCGTCGGTCTGGAAGATGTCCTGGCCGCGCTTGCCTACGCCGCAGACGTCATTTCACATGAGCGTGTGCGCGCGGTCAGCGAGTAATTGACTCGTTTTCTTGTCGATGAGGATCTGCCCCGCCAACTGGCGGCGGCGCTGCGCGCGTCCGGGAGCGACGCGGTGCACATACAGGATGCCGGTCACGGCGGCGCGACGGACGACGAGATATTTGCGCTGGCAATCCGTGAGGGCCGCGCGCTTATCACTGCGGACCTTGACTTCGCCGACGTGCGCCGATTCCCACTTGTTCGGATTCGACGCTAGCTCGAACAACCGGCAGCTCGCTGCCGCTACTTCAGATTGAAATGCGGGTTCTCGATAATCCCCAACGCATTTCCAAACGGATCTTTCACCGTTGCGACCTTGATCCCACCGCCCACTTCCTTCACCGCAATCACCGACTGCGCACCCAACTGCAGCAAGCGCGCATACGCGGCATCGGCATCGACCACACCCCAGTACGCGACGCCGCCGCCCAATCCGGAAAGCCCGCCCTCGGGATCGGGATCCAGTCCCAACTCGAAACCGTGCACGTTGAACCCAACGTAGAACGGCTCATCGAAGTAAGGGTCGATACCCAAGACGTCGCTGTACCAAGCCTTGGCGCGATCGAGATCGGGTGCGTGATACAAGGCGGTGCGCAGTCCTAAGAACATCGAGGCTCCTTTCGACGCTGTTCGGCGTAGGGCAGGTTCGTTCCGGCAGACCGCGCGATGATACGACCGGGTCAGGCCGCCGCGGAAAACCTCGCTTTACGGACCCGCGGGGGCGGGGTAGATTGCCCACCGGCCGGCGCTTCCGGCCCCCCTTCAACCTCCTCGCGAGCCAATCGAAAAGACCATGGGACGTATCTTCGAAACCAGAAAACATGTGATGTTCGCCCGTTGGGACCGGATGGCGAAGCAGTTCGCCCGGATCGCCAAGGAAATCACCATCGCGGTGAAAGCGGGCGGGCCGGACCCCGTCTCCAACCCTGCACTGCGACGCGTGATTCAAAATGCGCGCTCGGTAAACATGCCGAAGGACAAGGTCGAGGCGGCGATTCGTCGCGCCTCAGGTCAAGAGGCGGCCGACTACGAACAGATCGTGTACGAGGGGTATGCGCCGCACGGTATTCCGGTGATGGTCGACACGGCGACCGATAACCCCACGCGCACCGTCGCCAATCTGCGCAAGCATTTCAACAAGGGCGGCGGCAACTTGGGCAATTCCGGGTCGGTCGCCTTCATGTTCAAACACATGGGCGTGTTTCGCTTGAACCCTGCCGGCGTCAACCAAGACGACCTCGAGTTGGAGTTGATCGACTTCGGCTTGGAAGAGATGGGCGAGAGCACCGGCGAGAAGGGCGAGCCGCAGTTGGTGATTCGTTGCGCGTTCGGCGATTTCGGCCATCTGCAGCGCGCGCTCGAAGAGCGCAACATCGTGCCGCTATCGGCAGAACTGGAGTACGTCAGCGCCACGCCGACCGAGCTTCCCGAAGCGCAAGCGTCGGAAGTGTTGAGTTTGATCGACACGCTGGAGCAGGACGACGACGTGCAGAAGGTATTCCACAGCTTGGCGTGACGGCGCGCGGCTCATGACTCGGCGGCGGCGAGCGCGGCCTTGACGTGAATCTTTGTGGTGTCGAGAAGTGCGACGCCCTCGACGGTTGAGTCGCCCAAAATCAGCGGCAGCTCGGTCCCGCCCAGGATGATGCCGTCGATCTTGTCCTGGGCTTTCATACGCTTGATGATCGCGAGCAGCGCTTCGCGGGTTTCCGGCAGGAAGACGCCGTTG
>CAZAHQ010000236.1:0-6459 GCA_964484415.1 uncultured Acidobacteriota bacterium
GTCGGGTCGCGACATGATCAGGCACCGGTCCGATCTCGATGCGCTGCACGCGGGGGATCTTGGCCGAATCGTTGGCGTCGATCACTCCGACACTGTTGTTGCTGCGCATCCCGACGACCAGCACGTTCGCGCCATTGAATACGGCCAACTCCTGCGGCCAACCGTCGGAGAGGATCGCCGAGCCAGCGGGGTCGCGATACGGCGGCTTCATCCAGTAGACAGCTTGGTCTTTCTGGCCCGAGATCCACATCGTACCGAGTGAATCGAAAACCAGGTCCCTTGGCGCGCAGGCGGAACAGGCCTGAATCGTACGAATCGGCAGAAGCTTCGTGAGATCGATGACCGTCAGATCCGACCCGGCCGCTCGATCGGTCCCACGGTTGGCGACGTAGAGAGCTCCGTCGCGCAACGCGAACGCTCGCGGCCCGATTCCGGTCGGGACCACCGCCAGCGGCTCGCCGGTCGCAGAGTAAAACTCGACGTGATGCTCGGTGATGATCGTGACTGCGATTCGCCCCACCGGCTGCGCCACCACGACGTCGATCGAAAGCGTGACCATCGCGAGCGCAACGCACACCAACCACAGACCTCGACGGATCATTCGGCCTTCCTCGGTCGCATGGATCGCGACGCGGGGCGATTGTGGCGCAGCCCCTTCCGTGTCACCACCCGCACCTGTCGATCTCATGAAAACGGGCCACCACCAGGGGTTTCCGGCTCCGTCCGTATTGTCCTGGCAGGTCGATCTCGATTGCCGCGGCGCTTTCTCTTTGTACTTTTCAGCGCACACAGCGCACGGCTTTGGGGAGTGAGGCGCTGCGGAGCCCGCCGGTGTCGAGGATCGTCACGATCGGACGCAGAGGCCTTCCAAATGTCGCGATTGCGGCCCTGGTCGCTTTGATCTCGACATCGACCGGGCAGGCCTCACGGGTTGGGATCCCGGCGCTCCCGTCTGTCTACACCGCGGCTGACGATCTGTCGGAGGCCCCATCCGACCCACTGGCGCCGTTCCGCCTGTCGCTCGGTAGCTCGATCAGCGCGCTCAAGAAGGTCGCTGCGGTCGACGTGCAGGGCTATCTGCGCGCCAAAGACGACGTTTATTTGCATGTCGCGCTCCCATCCAGCACGGAGGCCGCATCGTTACTCCCCTGCGAACTCGGGATCGATGTGCTGGATGGCGACTTCTTCTACCAAAACGGATCGCAACTCATGGAGGCGTCGTTTCTGGCCCGCGACCTCCGAGGCAACGAGCACGCGATCGATGCGTTGCAACGGACCTTCGGCAAACCCGACTTCGAGGTGGTGCTCCCGGGCGCTTTGAACCTCGTGATCGGTTTCCGCACGCGTGACGGTTTCTTGTTGTGCACGTTCGACGATCTCCCGTTCTTTCGGATCAGCGCGTTTCGAAACGACCCGCAGGATCTGATGGCCGGTTCGCAGATGCTGTTGTTCGAGGGGCTGTCCGACTATTCGCAACGGTTGGAGCGGGGCGAGTCACAGAATTCGCTGATTCAAGCGCTGATGAGCGTGGTGACGCAGGCCGGCATGGCGCGGAGCCTTCTCAAACCGATGTAGTGGTCAGTGTTGCGATCCCGCTCCACGCTTCACGAAGCCGTCGAACCAGCGTCAACGGATCTCCGTCGGGCTCTGATTCGTCAGGCTGCCGGGCGATGTTGACCAGCAGTTCACTGAGTCCGCTGTGACCGTGCGAGCTCGTGACACCCAAACCGACACCACCGCGATGCTGCTGGAACGCACGCAAATCGGCTTCGACCTGCGCCAGTTGCGCCTGGACCAGATCGTTCACGGTGTCGGGCGGCGGCGGCAAACATTCGGGCACGCTGGCGGCTCGGCGCAAGCCGCCGCGCATTGCCAGGGGTAGCTCCGGCGCCAACTTAGCCCACGGCGCGAACTGCATTCCGTGCACCTTGGCGCCGCGCCCCGTGATCGACAAGAAACGGGCCGACGGATCGCCGCGCACGATCTGCTGCAACGCCAGTTCGGTTCCCTGACGATAGGCGATCAATTCCGCGGTCGCCTCCAACGACTCGCCGCGCCAGCCGCTCACCTTGGATCGCGCTTGGGCTTGATGCTCCTCGACGCGCGAGCCGGCGCCCGTCGCATAGTACTGTCCACCTTCGAGCGCGAAGTCGAGCCCGGCAGCCATCACCGGGTAGCCGCCCAGCATCCACGCCATCACCAGCATCGTTGTTCCAACGTTTCCGGCCGTCGGCAGGAGCGTGCCCTTCCCGGTCCAAGGCACCAGCCACGCGCCGACCGGCCCGTGAAAGGCCACGCGTGCCGCCCAGGGCCAGGTCCAGTGGGTGGGGTGCGTGTGCGATGCGGCGAGCAGCACGATGCGCTGCATCACATCGAGCGGAATCCCGTCGAAGTGATGCGTACAGTCGCGCGCTTCGATGATCGCGACCGCATCGGGCACGATGCCGTGCTTGAACAGCGGCCGGAGCGCCGAGCTAGCGGCCAGCACCACCGTACGCTCGCGATGCTGCTGAAGCCCCGGGATGATCGTCGCCAGTGATGGTCCCGCGCCTGCGACAAGCACCGGCGAGCCTCGCCACGCCAAGCCCGCTCGCTGAATCGTTGCGACCTCCGCGATGGTGGGCAGATTCCGCAGCAGATTCGCAAGCCACAGCGGGCCGAGCGTACGCACCGTACCGTGTTCGAGTTCGGCCTGTTCGAGTGCCGAGGTGATGGCCGCCTGGAAATCCGCTTCGCAGGGAACTGCGGCGAGCACGTTGTCAGGCGGTGCGCAGCGCCACAGATCGAGTCGTGCGACCAGTGCCCGGCGCACGCGCGCTTGAAACAGCGCCGGTTCGTTCTCGATGAGTGTCAGCTCCTCCGTAGATCGACTCGGGTTGCGATCAAGCGCCACCAACAGCGTGCCCGGCCAGTGCGCCCGCAGCGCGTCGACGTGCGGGCCATCGCCACGCACCACGATGATCTCGGGGGTCTTCGGTACATTCGCGATCCAGCTGTCGATCCAGCGAAGAAGTGGACTGGTTGGAAGGCTCGTCATCGCGAGGCGCCGAAAACCTGTTCGGCGCCTTCGGCCAGATCGCGCGCCTGTGCAAGCAGCGAACTCATCGCAGCCGCCTGCGCAGCGTCGCGCGCGGCGACATCGATCACCTCAGTCAGTTGCAAGACTCGCTCGCGTTGTCGTTCGGGGCTGGCCGCATCGCGCGCCTGTTCTTCCAGGAAGGTCTCCAATCGCTGACGCACTATCCCCGGTAGCTCCGCGCCATGGCTCGTGGCGTCGATCACCCGCCCGAAGGGTAGCGGCGCGACGCGACGAAGCAGACGGCGGCGGTGACGCCACAACGACTCTGTGGTCTGAACGACGCCCCCATCGCGCGCCGCAACGGTGCGAAGCGTGTCGCCTGATTGGTGTTCGCTGCCGGCGTGCGTGCGTCGATCGGTCAGCGCCAGATCGACGCCAACCAACGCGATCGGCCCAGCCCCCACCGCAAGCAAGAGATCGAGAGCGCCAAGCAGCACACTGCCTTGACTCGAGACTCGCCCCTCACGGCCGAACCACGGATGCGCACGATCCAGCAATCCACCCGCCTCGCAGGCAAAGAAACGATGCCGCGCCGCTGCCACCGCTTCGGGTCGCGCGCTGGCGAAAAACACCAGCGGCAACTCATGGTCCTGCGCTGTGAACTTGCTGAGATTGCCGCGCGTCGGGTCGAGCGTGACCGCCAGATCGGGTCGAATACCGGCCGAGCCCAAGCGGCGCAGTGAGGTATCCAGCGCCACCATCACGGGGCGTGACTCACGCCCGAGTTGCATCAGGTCTTGTTCCAAACTGGGGCCCGGCGCCACCAGCAGCACGGCGCGGCCGCCACACACGTGACGCAACACGCCGGCATGCGGCGCAGAAAGAACTGCCGGTAGGTTGCGCGCCAGATTGTCAAGAACCAAGGGTCGTTGTTGTCGGGCCGACATTGCGGCGGCCTCGAGTTCGCGCGCCATGTCGGCCAACGTTTGAAGTGCGGGTGCCGCCGCCGCCAAGACGGGCGCATGCACGATCACCGACAATTCATCGGCCGCCTCAGGGAGATTCGCCGCGATCTCGCGCAAGTCGCCGACGCTGAGCAGCAGCCGTGGATCGGACAGCGTTGCCGACAGATCGCGGCAGCTCAGCGCCGCCACGAAAGCGCCCGGATCGATCACCGCGCAAACGACGCGTGCCGACGGTGCCGCCGCCGCGAGCGCCGCCTCCAAAACGTAACCGGCGCCGAAGCCGAAGACGACGATATCGCGCGCGCCTTTCGCTCCAGCGTGCCTCGCCAGCGCGGCCGCCTCGCTGATCGGATCGAATCGATTGTGCAGATCGAGCGAACCCTCAGCCGTTTCCACGCGCAGCGAGGCGCCCCCGCTGCGCGTCCTGACGGGTTCCGGGCGAGGTGCTGCCGGCAGACCGTCGCTCATGCGACGCCAGGCCCAGGGCCGCAGCGTCGCCAGCGCGTTGCGATTGCTCGGCAGAATCGCCGCGAGTGCAGCGCTCCCCGAGGGTGTTTCACCGTGGGACACCGGCTCATCGCCTCCCGGTTGCAGGGTCGATCTCCCGAGATTGCACGGGCTGTGCCAGAATCCGCAGAGACCAACCAACGGCAGGCGAAGAGTGATTCAGACGATACAAAAGTCGATGTGCGGGATGGTGTGCATCCTCGCCGTGGGTCTTTGCTCGACTCCCGCGCAGGCATTCACACCACGCACACGCGACACGGTGGTCGAGAAATCGGTGACCCTCATGCCGGGAGCACTGGCCAGGCAGTTGCGCCGCCATGCACGCGCGCTTCACGAGGGGACGCAGGCGGGGTTGGATCGCACCGGTATTCATCGAGAACTGAACGATCCAGAGCTGATCGGTCGCGCGCTCGAGAAAGAGGCTCAGCGCGCGGTTGCCTTGCTCGATGGTCACGCACCGATGCGCGAGGTGGTTCGCGCTCTCGGGCGCTTGGCACAGTTGACGACCGATCTTTCGTTCGCGCTCAACGTCTGCAACGACGATCCTCGTGAGGATCAGTTCTTCGATGACTTCGCACTGTATGTGGAACGCAAACTGCCGAAGTTCGCGGTGACGTTCGAAGGTTACGCCGAACCACATTTGGCCGGCGACGATCTCCCGGGATTCGCCGCCGCGATCGCAGCGACGGCGCGGCGCGATTACGGTGGCATCGTGCTGAGCTACTTCCCCGTCGGACGATCGCGGCACCCTTCCGATTTCGACGAACGCTCGGTCGCGTTTGCTGCTGCCTCGTTGGAAACATCGCTTGCCGTCACATCAACGGCACGCGTCTGGTTGTATGTGTGGCACCGCGCCGGCGGCGACTTGACGGGTACACCATTTCTCGAGAGCACCCGTTGGGTGGCTCCGTTCGCGCACGACGAGAGGACGACTCAATGAACCCCGTTGACTCACCGAGCACCAGCTCCGGACGCATCACTTATGTCCGTCGGGCGCTGATCTCGGTCTATCACAAGCAAGGAATCGTTCCGTTCGCTCGCAGCCTCGCCGCTTTGGGCGTTGAACTGGTCTCCACCGGTGGCACCGGTCGCCTTCTGCGCGAAGAAGGAGTTCCCCTGAGGCGAGTGTCGGAGTTGACCGGTGTTCCCGAGATGCTGGACGGCCGGGTCAAGACGCTCCACCCAATGGTCCATGCAGGGATTCTCGCGGTTCGCGACAATCCCGAGCACCGACAAGATCTCCACAGTTACGGTGCGGAGCCGATCGATCTCGTCGTCGTGAATCTCTATCCGTTCGAGCAGACGGCGCGCATGGAAGGGATCGGGCTCTCCGAGATCGTCGAGATGATCGATGTTGGCGGCCCCACGATGGTGCGAGCGGCGGCCAAGAATTTCCGCGACGTCGGGGTCGTCGTCGATCCGCGTGACTACCACGTCGTGCTGGACGAACTCTCCACGCTGGGCGGGTTGAGCGAGGAGACACGCTTCGCGCTGGCACTGCGCGCCTTCCAACACACCGCTGCCTACGACACGGCGATCTACTCGTTCTTGCAACAGATCGACCATCACGGTCAGCGGCGAGTCGCCGATGCGCTCTTTCCCGAACGATTGCAGTTGGATGTGCTCAAGCTGCAGGAATTGAGATACGGCGAGAACCCGCACCAGCGAGCCGCGTTCTACGGCGAGTTGCAAGGCAACGACCCGACGCTGGCACGCGCCTCCCAACTTCAAGGCGCCGAGTTGTCGTTCAACAACCTGCTCGATCTCGATGCTGCGATGGGCGCCGTGGCCTCATTGCAGGGATCTGGCTGTGTGGTGGTCAAACACAACAACCCCTGCGGCGCCGCGATCGGCGACGATGCCTGCGACGCGTTCCGCAAGGCGCGCGACGCCGATCCGCTGAGCGCCTTCGGTGGTGTGGTGGCATTCAATGCGGCGATTGACGGGGTTTGTGCCGAAGAACTCACG
>CAZAHQ010000237.1:0-6456 GCA_964484415.1 uncultured Acidobacteriota bacterium
CAGGCAGGTCGTCGGGGATCGAAAGATCCGGCGCGCTCTGAGTGCGTGACGAAATAGGTAGACCGTCCCCGAATTACTTTTTGCGGCGCTCGGTCCAGCCTTCGATGTTGCGCTGGTCGGTTCTGGAAAGCGCGAGCGCGCCGGGCGGGACGTTCTTCGTGATCGTGCTGCCGGCGCCGATGTAGGCACCTTTGCCGATCGTGACAGGTGCGACGAGTTGGGTGTCGCTGCCGACAAAGACACCATCTTCGAGAGTCGTCTTGTACTTGTTCACACCGTCGTAATTACAGGTGATCGTGCCGGCACCAATGTTGACTCCCTCACCAACATCGGCGTCGCCGATGTAACTCAAATGCGACGCTTTCGAGCCGCGGCCGAAGGTCGACTTCTTGGTCTCGACGAAGTTCCCGAGCTTGCAGTTTTCGATCAGCACGGTACCCGGCCGCAGATGTGCCATCGGACCGACATGCGATCCACCGCCAATGTGGCTATCGGTAGCGATCACATGATCGAGCACCTCGGCACCGTCGCCCACGGTCACGTTGTGCAGGCGGCAACCGGGACGAATCACGCAGTCCTCGCCGATTACTGTGCTGCCGGTCAACACCACGCCGGGCCATACCGTTGTGTCCTGTCCAATGCTCACGGTGGTATCGATCCATGTCGCACGTGGGTCGATGATGGTGACGCCGTCATCCATCAGTCGTTCGAGTGTGCGCGTGTTGAGCACGCTCCCGAGTTCCGCGAGTTGGCGCCGGCTGTTGACACCCATCGCCTCGTCAGCGCGTGCATGGATCACTGCCAAGCAGCATTTGCCGCGCTTCATCAACAGGCGCACCGCATCGGTGAGGTAGTACTCGCCCTGGCTGTTGTCGGGCTGGAGCTTGCCGAGCGCTTCCACCAACGTCGGCCAATGCGCGACATAGGTTCCGGTATTGATCTCGCGGATCTTCAACTGCGTAGCGGTGCAGTCACGATGCTCGACGATCGCGTGCACCTGCCCGCGTGCCGCGCGAACGACGCGGCCGTAGCCGGTCGGATCGTCCAGCACAGCGCTCAGCACGGTGAGCGCGGCAGCGCCCGCACGGTGCGCCTCCAACAATCCGGCCAAAGCCTCGCCCGGAAGTGCCGGCACGTCGCCGCACAGAATCAACACGTCTCCGTCGAACCGTTCGAGTGCCGCGCGGGCGCGGCCGACGGCATCCCCGGTACCGAGACGTTCTGTTTGCTCGACGAAAGCCAACGGTGCGTCGGGCAGCGCCGCGACAAGCTGCTTGCGGACCGCGTCCCCTTGAACCCCAACCACCGCGACGACGGGAGAGGCCCCGACGAAGAGAGCCTGTCGCACCACGTGATCGACAAGCGAGCGACCAGCCACCTGATGGAGGACCTTGGAACGGCGAGACTTCATCCGGGTCCCTTCGCCAGCAGCCAAGATCACCGCCGCCAAGGGCCGATCGCGTCGTGGTGCCTTAGACGATTTCGTCTTCGCTGCCGAACTCTTCCGGTTCGTCGCCTTTGTTCGCCGCGTCGTCGTCATCGTCGTCAAACTCCTCGTCGTCGTCATAGTCGTCGAGCGAGGACGAGCCCTCGTCCATCAGGCCGCCCATCCGCGAGCCAATCTCGGTTGGCGGATCGACCAGCGCCACATACCCGGCGGTCTCGCGAAGCCGCTCGAAGTCGGGGTCGGACAAAGAGAACACCCGATTGTCGCGGTTGAGTTCGATCGCAACCTTGAGTGCTTCCAGCGCCTCTTCTTGGCGTTCAGCCATGGAGAGCACCGCGGCGCGCGCGTACTCGACCTTGTCTCTCGGGGCGCCCATCTCACCGGCCTTGGAATAAGCGGCGAGGGCTTCGTCGGTCTGGCCCAGATTGGAGGCGGCCACTCCCTGGAGCATCCACTCGTCAGCGTTCTTGGGAGCAACGGCGGCTGGAGCCAGCTTGTCCTCACACGCCGCCAGATGAACTCGGGCACGGTCGACCATCTCGGCGACGTCGCGCTCGTCTTTGTAGCTTTCGATGTACGTGCGGAACGCGTCCCTGGCTTTGGGCCAATCGCGCTTTTGCAAGAAGAGGTTCATCGCGTCCCGATAGGCGTTCTCGGAGACGACGAACGCTTCGTGGGATCGCGGCGCCTTGCGCGTTGGGACGGCTTTGCGGGTCGGCATTCGAATAGACCTCCGAGGCGAGAATGGCGAGAGTGAGGTAAAAACCGCGGGATGGTAGGACCCGGCCGAAACAGTGTCAAACCAAGCTCTCCCGTCGCGGGAGAGTCATTCATCGTCGTTGCGTTGGGCTCGAACATCGGGCCGCGAGAAGAGCACTTGAGCTTCGCCCGAGACGCTCTTCGTAAGGGCGGCTTCGCCTGGGGATTTGCCTCCACCGTGCATGAAACCGACCCCGTTGGCGGCCCCGCAGGGCAGGGAGCCTATCTCAACCAGGTCTTGGCCGCCTCCAAAGAAAGCGTTCTGTTGTCACCCGAAGCGTTGCTGAGCCTCGCTCTGGCGATCGAACGGGCGCGTGGGCGGGAGCGCGTCGAGCGATGGGGACCGCGCACGCTCGACATCGATCTGGTGCTCTTTGGCGACCGGATCCTTCAGCGGCCCGGCCTGACGGTCCCACATCCCGGACTCCCCGACCGTCGCTTCGTCTTGGCCCCGTTGGTGGAGTTGTTGCCCGACCTGGTCCACCCGGTCGAAGGTCTGACGATGCGTCAACTGCTCAGCCGTATCGAAAATTCGGCATAAACTACCGCGCCGATGAACGCCCAAGACAAGCCGAGAATCATCGCCATCGAGGGACCGATTGGGGTGGGAAAGACCACCTTCGCCTCGCGTCTGGCCCGCAGGCTAGAGGCTGGATCGGTGCTCGAGCAGACCGACAACCCGTTCTTGGAGCCGTTCTACAAGGATCGGCGCGGTGCAGCGTTCTCGGCGCAGATCTGGTTCCTGCTCTCGCGGCACGCGCAGTTGAAAGACCTGCGGCAGGCCCATCTGTTCCATCGCTCGGTGGTGTGCGACTACCTGTTCGAGAAGGACCGGGTGTTCGCCTATCTCAACCTCAACGACACGGAACTCGCTACGTACGAGAGGCTTTACCAGTTGCTTGCGCCCGACATCGTTCGGCCCGATCTCGTGGTCTATCTGCAAGCTCGCGTCCCATCGCTGACAAAACGGCTTGCCGAACGAGGCCGAGACATCGAGCGCCGGATCTCAGAGGGGTATCTCGACGAGACGGTTCAAGCCTGCGATCACTTCTTCTTTCGTTACAACGACGCACCACTACTCGTGGTCGACACCAACGATATCGACCCGGCCCATGAAGACGCGGACTTCGAAGATCTTGTCCGCCGAATCCAAGCGATGGATCGCGGTGGGATCGAGTACTACAAGCCGCGCTCGTTGTAGCCCTGGGTCCCCAATCAACCCGGCAGATTTCGACCGGCACCTCCCCGGTTTTTGGGGTACTGTTTGCGGCGTAACGACGGCCGCCACCTCCCCTGAATGGGCGCTTGGATCTCTTGGTAGACCGAGACGCCGGGGACAGCAGGATAGGGGTGGTGCCCAGATCCCGTCCCGCGACCGGGCAGAGCCCGGCGGGGAGATGGAGGTCGCGATGAGCCAGCCGTATGGCGGCGGCATGAGCGAAGCCGCCCCGAGAAAAGTCACCGTTCCCAACCTCCGCGCCCGCAAAGGCACCAACCCGCTGGTCATGGTCACCGCCTACGATGCACCGACGGCTCGAGCTGTCGACGAGGCGGGCGCCGACATGATCTTGGTTGGTGACTCCGTCGGTATGGTGGTGCTCGGCTTGGAGAGCACGCTCCAGGTCACGCTCGAGGACATGGTTCGACACACCGTCGCAGTGACCCGCACCAAGCCCAGAGCACTCGTGATCGCAGACATGCCGTACCTGTCCTATCACACCGGTCCGCGTGACGCGGTTCTGGCTGCCGGACGCTTGGTACAAGAAGGGGGTGCCGAGGCGGTCAAGCTCGAAGGCGGTCGCAAGCGGCTCGATGTCATCACCGCTTTGCTCAACGCGGAGATCCCCGTGATGGGACATCTCGGGCTGACGCCACAGTCATTCAACGCCATGGGCGGGTTCCGCGTTCAGGCCCGCGAACTTCAGCAAATCGATGAGTTGCTCGATGACGCCACGGCATTGGCGGAGGCGGGTGTGTTTGCGATCGTCCTGGAAGGGATTCCCGCCGAGGTTGCCGAGTTGATCACGCAGAGTGTCGCCGTCCCGACGATCGGCATCGGGGCCGGCGCGCGTTGCGATGGGCAGGTGCTGGTGTTCCACGACGCACTTGGGATTCATCCGGGGCCGGCGCCGCGGTTCGTTCGTCGCTACGCATCTCTGCATGAGCAGGCGGTGCAAGCACTCGGCCGATTTGCCTCGGACGTCAGGGACGGCTCATTCCCTGACTCGAGTGAGGGGTATCGACTCAAACCCGAGACGGCGCAGGCGCTGGTTCGTCATCGGACCGCGCGAAGCAAGCAGGGCTAGGCGATGGATGTCGTTCGGCGACTCACAGCGATGCGCGAGTTGTCTCGTGAAGCGCGCGCCAAGGGCAAGAAGATCGCCTTCGTTCCCACCATGGGCGCGCTCCACGACGGACATTTGTCGCTCGTGCGCCGCGCGCGGGAATTGGGCGACCTCGTGGTGGTCTCGGTCTTCGTCAACCCGAAACAGTTCGGACCGTCTGAAGATCTCGCCAAATACCCGCGAGATCTCACGCGCGATACCGATCTGTGCATTCAGGAAGGAGTCGATCTGCTGTTCGCACCCGAAGCGACCGATATGTACCCCGCTGGTTTTCGAACCTTCGTCGAGGTTGATGGACTCTCGAACGTGCTCGAGGGGGCCTCGAGGCCGGGACACTTTCGGGGAGTCTGTACGGTGGTGCTGAAGCTGGTGAATATCGTCAGGCCGCACTTCGCGTTCTTCGGGCAGAAGGACGCACAGCAAACGCTGGTGGTGCGACGGATGGCTCGCGACCTGAACCTGGATGGAGAGTTTCTGATCTGTCCGACGGTCCGGCATGAAGATGGATTGGCGTTGAGTTCGCGCAACGCCTACCTGGATACACCGGAACGAGAAGCGGCGACGGTGTTGTTTCGCGCGCTTGAACGTGCCCGTTGGGTACTGGAAAACGACGGCAACAAAGATCCGTGGTTACTCGAACAAGAAGCGCGCGCCGTGATCGAACGTGAGCCAAGGGCGCGGCTCGATTACTTGAGCGTTGTCGATGCCGAATCGCTCGAACCACGTCCCCGGATCGAAGGTCAGGTGCTGATCGCCGGTGCGATCTGGGTCGGTGCGACCCGGTTGATCGACAACGTCTTGGCTCGCCCCCTCTCCTCTGCCGAACTGGCTACCGGAGACCACGCATGAAACTCCCGTTTATGTATGGCAAGGTGCACCGCGCGCTGGTCACTGCCGCCGATCTGGATTACGAAGGCAGCTTGACGTTGGACCAAGAACTGATGGATGCGGCGGGGCTGTTTCCGAATCAGCGGATCGAGGTGCTCAACATCTCCAACGGAAATCGGCTGGCTACCTATCTGATTCCAGGTGAGCGCGGCAAGGGCGACTGCTGCGTCAACGGCGCCGCCGCACACCTGTGTGCTGCAGGTGATCGAGTGATCGTGGTCGCGTACTGTGAACTGGAGCCGCATGAAATAGCGACTCATCGACCCAAGGTCGTCCTGGTCGGAAAAAACAACTCCGTTTACCAGATCAAGAGCGAGGAAACACCGCACACAAAGGTCCCGACTTTCTGATCGGGGTTCACTTGGCGAGGTGAATCGTCTGCGTGGGGTACGCAAAGCGAATCCCGATGCGCTCCGGCAATGTCAAGAAGCTCCGGAGCACTTCGTGCCGTGTTAGGAGTTCTTGCTCCCGGTTGGCAGCCTCGACATAAAACTCGACCAGCAGTTCCGCGGATGACGCCGTCAGCGTGTCCAGCCGAACGACCTGGTCCGCCGATTTCACACGCGGATGCGTGGTGAGTACTCGCTGGATCTCCGACACGCAGGCGTCGAGTTGTGATGGAGACGTGTCATAGGTCAGTCCCAGGCGGATCACGACTTGACGCTCGTACCGTTCTCCCAAGTTTCGAATGTTGGTGCTGGCCAGCTTGGAGTTGGGGACCGTTACCAGTGACCGATCGGCGGTGCGGATCCGGGTTGACCGCAGGCCCACCTGCTCAACGGTGCCGGTGATTTCGCCCACACTCACCAGATCACCCACTTGAAACGGGCGGTCGGCCAGAATCACGAGCGAGGCGAAGAAATTCGAGAGCGTCTCCTGCGCCGCGAGCGCGACCGCCAGGCCGCCGATGCCAAGCCCGGCAATCAGCGAGGTAACCTGCACCCCTCGGTTGTGTAGCAAGAAGATCGCGCCGAGCGCCACAGCCAGCACCTTCAGCGCTTTGCGTGTCAGCGGCAC
>CAZAHQ010000238.1:0-6453 GCA_964484415.1 uncultured Acidobacteriota bacterium
ACACCCGACAATCCCGGCGAAGACGGCGGGCCGGTCTTCAGCCACGACGGCAAGTCGATCGCATTCGGGCGGACACTCAAGGCCGATGGCTGGCCTGATCGAACGCGCCTTGCGTTGTTTGATCGCGCCTCGGGAGCGGTGACGCTGCTTACCGAATCGTTCGACACATCGCCCTCGCGATGGGCTTTCACGCCTGACGGGCGAGCGCTTGTCTTCACCGCCGAGCGCGAGGCACGCGTCAACCTCTACACGCTACCGATCACCGGCGGAACGCCGCGCGAGATCTATCGCGGGGGAACGGTGACCGGCTTCGACGTCTCCAGCACCGGCGATCTGATCTTCGGTTGGAACACATTGACGCGGCCGACGGAACTCGGCGTGGTCAAGCTCGATGGTGGAACAGCGCGACAGCTCACTGCCGTCAACGATGCTCTGATGAGCCAGTTCGCTCTGGCCACGCCGCGCGAGTACACGTTTGCCGGTGCGGGCGAAGAACCGGTGCAGATGTTCGTGATGGAGCCCCCTGGTTTTGACCAACGTAAGAAGTACCCATTGGTGCATCTGATCCATGGCGGTCCGGTCGGAACATTCGGCGACAACTGGCACCAGCGCTGGAACGCACAACTGTTTGCGGCGCCCGGCTACCTGGTGGCGATGGTCAACTTCCATGGCTCCTCGGCTTTCGGTCAACCGTTCTTGGAATCGATCTTGGGTGCGCCCGCCGACAAGCCGTTCGAGGACGTGATGCGTGCCACCGATTTCCTGATCGCCAAAGGCTCTGTCGACCCACAGCGACTGGCCGCAGGTGGAGGTTCGTATGGCGGCTATCTCACCAATTGGATCGCCGGCCACACCGATCGATTTCGCGCACTCTTCACACATGCCGGTCCGTACAATCTCACCGGCCAGTTCGCCTCGGATGGCACGTGGGGGCGCCATCACAGTTACGGCGGTTATCCATTCGACGGGCTGGCGAACATCGAGCGTCAAAGCCCCAGCCGCTTCGCCGCCAACTTCAAAACGCCGATGTTGATCACGCACGGTGAGCGCGACTATCGCGTGCCGTATTCGCAGAGCCTCGAGCTGCATGGCACGTTGACCGCCAAGGGCGTGCCGTCACGCCTGGTCGTCTACCCGGATGAAAACCACTGGGTGTTGAAGGGTGCCAATGCTCAGCATTGGTACGGCGAGGTGTTGGGCTGGCTCCAGCGCTGGCTGTAACTCTCGCAGCGTGGGGCGAGGATCATCGCCCCCACGACTGCTTTGCGATCAGCTCCGCGACACGTGTGCGTACGTCGTCACGTATCGCGCGCACAGCGTCGGCCGACTGTCCCTTGGGGTCGGGCAGCGGCCAGTCCTCGACCGCGAGTCCGGGGATGGCGGGACAGGCCTCGCCACAGCCCATCGTGATCAGAAGCGACGCCTCGCGCGCGATCGCTTCGGTGAGTCGCTGCGGCACCGCTTCCGATAGGTCGATGCCAAGTTCGTACATGGCCTCGACGACTTCGGGGTGAACGCGTGGGCCGGGCTCGGTGCCGGCCGAGCTGGCGCGAGCCAGTCGTGGATCGGCCTGTGCGTTGAAGAACGCCGCTGCCATTTGCGAGCGCCCGGCATTGTGCACGCACGCAAACAATATCGTCCTCATGCGGCGGCCGAAGCAGTGAAGTATCGCCGCCTCGGTGCCAGCGACATATGTACCGATCGAATCAACACGGGAACCTCCACCAGCGGGCCGATCGCGCAGCATGACGACGGTCGACACAAAGCTCACGATCAGTCCAAGCGCAATCGGCAAGTCGTCGTGCCCAAGTGCACACTGCCGATCGAACGTTTCATCCAGGGCAGCGCAGTGCCCCGTCCCCACCCCAACGCCATCGCTGCGAAGATCCACGGCGTCAGGGGTTGGTACCGAAGCGACAATCGTCCAGCGATCGCACGCGACGCGCGCGTCACGAGCCGTGGCTCTTACGCCTTGCGAGCCCGTACGAACGCGCTGATCAACGCACCGTCCAAGGCCGCGGTGTCGATGTCGCCGAGGTCGACGCTGCAGCAACTGCTGCCCGCCATCTCGTGGATCTCTTCCTGCCCAAAGATGCGCGTCGGTTGGATCTCGATCGCGCTGAACCCTGCCTGGGTGAGCATTTGCGTGTACTCGGTTTGCAACAGGGCGCCCGAGACACAGCCTGCCCACAGCTCAGCGCTCTTGCGCAGCGACTCCGGCAATGGCTTGGTCAGCACGATGTCGCTCACCGCGAACAGCCCGTTTGGACGCAGGACACGAAACGCTTCGTGCAACACCTGCTGTTTGTCGACCGCCAGGTTGATCACGCAGTTGGAGATGATCACGTCGACGCTGGCGTTTGGGAGTGGAATCGCTTCGATGTGACCCTTCAGGAACTCGACGTTCGTAAGTCCCGATTCCTGCTGGTTGCGGCGCGCCAACTCCAGCATGTCGTCGGTCATATCCAAACCGTACGCTTTGCCGGTCGGCCCAACCCGACGCGCCGACAGCAACACATCGATGCCGCCACCGCTGCCGAGATCGAGCACCACTTGCCCCGGCTTCAGCTCGGCCAGCATGGTGGGGTTGCCGCAACCGAGCGAGGCACTCAAAGCCGCCGCTGGGAGCATTGCGGCTTGATCCTTGCGATACAGATCGCGCGTGATCGGATCGACGAACGGCATCGCTTCGCCGCTCTTGGTGCTGACCCGTCGAGCCGCGTCACCGTAGTGCTTCTGAACCATCTCGTGGATCGTTTGCTCGTTCTTCATGGGGTGGCTCCTTATCGACATTTTTCGATGCGTGTGCGAAAACAATTACCGCGGCGTGGCCAAGAGAACGCGCAGTGCGTCGAGCGCGTCGGCCGCTCCCGGCTCGATCGCATAGTAGGCCCAAGGTCCACGGCGCTCGCTTCGTACGACGCCGGCTTCCTTCAAGAGCCTCAAGTGGTGCGAGATCGTCGGTTGAGAAAGCTCGAAATAGGCTTCGATCTCGCAGACGCAGAGCTCTCCGCGACGGCCCGCCAGGAGCTCGACGATCGCCAGCCGAGTCTCATCCCCCAGGGCCTTACACAGCGGTGCGAAGCCTGATAGTCGCGAGGTCTTGGTGCGGCGGGCCGCAGGAAGTCGTTTGACGGTGGTTCGCGAGGTAGCCATGCGGGGACGATACGCTCGTATCGATGTTTGTCAATATGACTTCTGTCAATTCCTGGCGGCCAGTGTGAACGAGCGGGCCAATTCGCCCCCCGAGCCATCGCGCGGGTTGCGGACGGAGACCAGCAGCCGGTAAGTCCCCAACGGGAGCGTGATCCGCCCGCTGATCCTCAGCGGCCCCTCCTGATGCGCCGCCCACACCGTCGCGTCGTAATCGTGCGAAAGGAAGAGATAGCCGTCGTCCAAGCGCGCGCCGGCCGCATCGAATAGCTCAGCGTGGATCGCGAGGCTCGCGCGCCACAGTTCTCCGCTCGGGGCGTACCCCAGCAACCTCGGGTCGACGAGCAATGCAAACCGAAGCGTGCGTCGCCCATCCTGGTCGGTCTGGGCCTGCCCGAGCGTCAACGTCGCGGCGAGCTTGCGTTGCGGCGCACTCGCGGCGTAGCTCCCCTGCCCCGCGATGACCCGCGCATGCGGTCGTCGGACCCGCCATTGCAGTCGACGCAGTTGATCGCGGTCCAAGAGCGTCTCGCCCAGATCGATCGAGGCGATGTAGCGCCCTCGCTCCAATGCCGCTGCGGCGCGCAACGCCTGATGCAGGTCGCTCAGTTCACGAAACGTGCCGCCCGAAGCGGCGGCGATCTCCGCGATGTCGAGCTGCGGCGCGCGACGCGCCACTTCGAACGGACGAGCGCCCGCCTCGAAGCGACCCTGTCGCGCCGTGAAGCTGCTGGCCGTGACCACGGTTGGATCGATCGCGTGCACCACCACGCGGGCTGCCACGGCGCTCGCGATCAGCGCCGCACGTTCGGGAGCAGCATCGACGCCGACGTCGGCTTGCATGGTCAGCGACGAGAGCGTCGTGCCGTCACCAGAAACAGCGCGCGCACATTCCGTCAGCTCACCGGTGCTGTCGACGGCGTTGCCGTGAGTGATCGCCAACACCACGGCGGGCTCGTTACGAGCGGCCGCCAGCGCGATCGCTGCTCGCAACCCGTCGAGTGAGCGGCGCGCATCGTCGACGCGCTGCGCCGTGTACTCCACCGCAATCCCCCGGAAACAACGCTCCCCCAGTCCCGTCTTCCGATCGACGCACTCGGACAACTGGTCCAGCAGGTCCTCGACTCGGCGCCGTTCGGTAACGGCTGGGAGTACATCACGTGCGAACGCGCGCTCCACCGCCGCTTGCAGTGCCAGCCGATCGGATGAGAACGGCAACTCCATCGCCGGCTCGGTGCCGTTCACAGTGACCGCCACGCGATCGCCTGGCTGCAAGGTGTCGCGCACGAAAGCCAGAACGGCGTTGCGATCGGCCAATCGGCGGTCGCGATCGAGTGTTTGCAGATCGATGTACAACACGAAGGTACGTTCGGGTGGTGGAGCCGGATCGGACGGCATCACCAGCCCGGAGGGATCATCGAGTGTGAGCCGAGCCTGAACCGCAGCGCTCGGCATTGCCGGTTGCATCCGTGACAGCGAAGCCACACGCAGTGCTCGCCCCTTCGAACTGACCTGGATTTCGTCGACAGCAAGGTCGCTGATCGGTTGGCCGTCGCTATCCAGCACCAAGATCGGGACATCGACGCGCGCGATTTCGATCTGTTCGACGAACCCGTGCTCCTCGGGATCGGGGACTCGAGCCAACCCTGGCAGCGCCAAGCAGTAGATCGCCATCGCTGTGAACAGGCGGGTTGGTGCACCGATCGATCGCATCACCGCTCCGTGAGGAAGATGGGGGCGCCGGGCCGATCCCGGCGCCCCTGGACAACGGTTCCCGTTGGCTAGAACCGCAGCCCTAAGGTCATCAGGAACGAACGCGGAGCCTGGTAATTCCCCGGGCCCTGCGCCTTTCCAAAGGTTGAGTTGGGCCTGAATACGAGCTGGCCGTTGTCGAGTGTTTCAGCGGTACCGCTGGTGTCGAACGAGATCAAGGTGTCGTTGTCGAGGATGTTGTTGATGTCCAACTTGACCCACGCGGCGAGATCTTTGTACAGGGGCAGTTGATAGCGAACGCTGGTGTCCAGCGCCCAACTGTTGTTGAACCGATGACTGCCGCGCTGTTCGAAGTAGTAGTTGTAGCTGCCCGCATCGGAAACCGAGTTCGGGTCATCGAACGGATACGCCACCGCTGCGACTCGTTCCCAGACATCGCCGCTCGTGAAGCGGCCGAGTGCACCCACCACCAAGGCACCACGTCGTTGGAAGTCGTGGCGATAGGTGCCCCAGGTGCGAACGCGATGCGTGATGTCGCCCGGCAGATTGCCGAACGACACAGCAGTGCCGGGAAACACGCTGTTGGGATAGTCGCCGTCGGCCGAGCCATTGGCAGGCTGGTTGCCGGCCTCGCCGACATAGTTGCCGCGCAGCGTGGCGTATGTGTAGTTGCCGCCCCAAGCCCACTGACCATTCGGGCGATAGTCCCAGGTCAGTGCGATCCCTTGATACTCCCGCTTGGCGTTGGGGTTGTTTCTCCAAACCGTTTGATCGAACTGGAACGGATCGCCGCCGTCGGGGTTGGGAACCTCGATGATCTTGCCGTCGCCGTAGAAGTCGTCGATCAGGTCTTTGTAGTCGCGGTTGGTGTAGGTCAACGAGATCTCGCCCTTGCCCCCAGGCAGGCCCCGCTTCACCGCCAGGTTGAACTCCTGCGAGTACGCACTCTGGATTCCGCTCTCGAGCACTGTCGTCGGGTACTGCGGTCCGTCGAAGCCGATCGTGAGCCAACCGGTGTCGTTGCGCAGCGCCGCCTCGATCTCATCGCGCGACAAGTCGTTGAGAGTCTCGCCGACGTACAGCGACGTGAAGCGTGGCGCACCGCCGACCCCGCTTGCGTTCTGTGCATAGCTGTCGTTGAAGCGTCCCAGGTATCGACCCCAGGTCGCTTGATACTGCCAGCCGTTGTCGGCGTTGTAGGTCAGACCGAGCCGCGGCACCGTTTCGCTGAAGTCGATCAGATTGGAACTGAGCGGCCCATCGCCGCTGTACGACTCGTACCGCAGGCCGGCATCGAAACGCCATTTGCCCAGATTCCAAGTGTCTTGCAGATATGCGGCGGTGTAGTCCAGCTTCTGATCGCCCCCCAGCGGCACCGCTTCCCACCGCAGATTGAACCCGCCATCGTCCAGCGAGGTGAGGTTGAACGTGCGCCCACCAGGCCCTGACTGCGTGAGATCGCTCGACAGGTTGAGTAGGTTGAATCCGGAGGGGGACTGCCGGTTGTCACCGCTGGTCGTGGAACGGACACGCTGCACGCCGCCGTCGAAAACGCGGCAAGCCGAAGACGGTAGAGAAGTAGACCTG
>CAZAHQ010000239.1:0-6445 GCA_964484415.1 uncultured Acidobacteriota bacterium
CGAACGGCTCGAGCTTGTCGGTCATCGCGGCTGTGAAGCGGCCGCGGGGCATCGCCGCCCCTGCGATGAAGGCACCGAACACGGCATAGATTCCCACCGCGTCGGTCACGTAGGCGCCGATCAAGAGAATCAGCAACGCGATCGCCATGCTCGGTGGTGTCAGTCCATTGTCGCGCACCACGCGCGCTTCGAGTGGTGCAGCAAGGCGGCGGCCGATCGTCATCATCACGATCGCGTACAGCAATCCGCCGCCAATCGCGAGCACCGCGATCGACCAAGAACCTTTTGTCGCCGACAACACCACCGCCAACAGACACCAGGCCAGCGCATCGTTGCTGGCACCTGCGGCGAGCGCGAGCGTGCCCATGCTGGTGCGCGTCATCCGCTTCTCGTAGAGAATTCGCGCGAGCATTGGAAAGGCCGTGATGCACATCGCGGCGCCCAAATACAACGCTGCTGACCAGGGCTTCACGGCGGGCATAAATAACGCTTCATCGCGGCTGAAGACGAAAGCGGCACCCATGCCGAGCGCCATCGGCAGGGCCATGCCTGCCGATCCAACCATCAGCGCACTGCGCGAACGGTCCGACATCAGCTTGACGTCAAACTCCATCCCAACGACGAACATGTAGAGCGCCAACCCAACCTGTGCGATGGCATAGAGCACCATCATCGATGGATGGTTGATGGTGACTGCGCCGGCACCCTCGCCGAGTGTGAGCTTGGCGGGAAACATCCACTGCTGTATCGCGGGAAAGAGCAATCCAAACAGCGATGGTCCGAGCAACACGCCGGTAACCATCTCCGAGACGACTTGCGCTTGCCCGAAACGGCGACCGATGACACCCACCACGCGGCAGGCCGCCACGATCACCAGCAGTTGCAGAAACAGTCTGACGACAAGGTCGTAGTTGTTCATGGGCGCCGCGCAGTATATGCGGGGACCCAAGCAACAGCTGATGTTTCGATCAAAACGACGCGACGGCCCGGTTGAAGTCGGCTGGGTGCTGGACGTTCAGGTGATGCGCGCTGGCGGGGAAGGTGATGAGCCGGGCGCCGGAGATTTGGTGTGACATCGCCTCGGCAACGGCGACGATGTCGGCGACGTCGTGGTCACCGCGAATGATCAGGGTGGGGACGTGGATTTCGGCAAGGCGTCCATACGCCGGCGGCGAACCCCACTGTTGGTCGCGATACGTGGCGCCGTCGCTCCAGGTCGCGAGATTGTCGCGCAACATCGTACGCATCATCGAGTCGTACAGAGGGTCGGCGACATCGGCTTTGAACAGTGGGTGCTGCATCCACAGGTCGATCGCCGCGTCGACGTTTCCCTGCCGAGCGTTGACCCAGATCGGACGGAACGCAGGATCGTCATCGGACGGCATGCCGGTCACCGAGCTACTGACCAGCACCAGCTTCTCGACGCGCTCGGGATGCGCCAGCGCAAACTCGATCGCGATCTGCCCACCGATCGACAGGCCGACCAGTTCGGCGCGATCGACACTCAGCGTGTTCATCAGCGCCAGCAGATCGTCGACCGGAGAGTACGGCCCCGGTGTGCGCGTCGACTGACCGAAGCCGCGCTGGTCGTACCGGATCACGCGGCGCCCTGTCATCGCCGCCAGTGGTTCCGCTTGCAAGTCCCACAAACGTCGATCGACCAAGCCGCCGTGGATCAAGACCATCGTGTGAATCGCGTCACCGCGTTGTTCGTAAGCAAGCCGCGCCCCCGGCAGATCGATCGTTCCAGTCTTGACCACCGGTGCCGTTGGCAGGCACGCGGTCATCGCAAACGCGAACGCCGCGACAAGAAAAATCTCTCGCATCAACACCTCGTCTAATCGCGGCGAGTGTAATCTTGCCCTCATGATTCGTTACCGTCTGTGCGCCCTGTTTTACATGTTTTGGCTTGTGGCGATTCCGAGTGCCAGCGCTGCCGACCCCAAGCCTGCCGATATGACCAAACTGTTTGCCGGCCGAGAAGGATGCTTTGTGCTGCGCGAGCTAGGTGGTCCCGAGATTGTGCAATGGGGCACGCTCTGCAAACAGGCTTTCAGCCCGTGCTCGACCTTCAAAATTCCCAACGCGCTGATCGGCCTCGACTCCGGCGTGCTGGAGAGCGAGCGGCACATCTTCAAGTACGACGGCAAACCGCGCCGGCGCGATACGTGGAACAAGGAGATGGACCTCCGCGAAGCGATGAGGGTGTCGTGCGTACCGTGCTTTCAAGAGCTAGCGCGCGGGATCGGCGCCGCGCGGATGCAGGCTGCACTCAACAAGTTCGAGTACGGCAACCGCGATATCTCCGGCGGCATCGATCGCTTCTGGCTGTCGAGCACGCTCAGCATTACGCCGCAGCAACAGGTCGAGTTTCTCGCCAAGCTTTGGACCGACTCACTTGGAGTCAAGCCGGATGCCGCCAAAACGACGCGCCGTATTCTCGCGCAAGAGTCGGGTGATGGCTGGCAATGGTCCGGCAAGACCGGTAGCTGCTCGGTCGAGGACCGCAGCGTCCCCGACCACGGATGGTTCGTGGGCGAGGTCGAACGCGACGGTCGGCGGGCGGTGTTCGCAACATTGATACGCAGCAATGGCACGGATGGAAGACAAGCGCGCGCGACGGCGCAGCAGATCTTGCTCACGTTGCATTGGTTGCCGGAAGAGAGCGCGACCGCTACAACCGCCTCACCGGCTCCCGCGCCCAAATAGCGCAGCGGCAAGCGCCTCGAGCAACGCTCGCCGCTGCACAAACACGCCTCAGTCTGCCGTGGCGATCGACTGAGTCAACAGCGGACGTGAATGCTCCACCATCGCAAGAAACGCGGCACGATGACCGTTGGGATCGAATGCCGTCGCGCCTTGCGCTAGTTGAGAGACAAGTTCCAACGTCGACGATCCCTTGTGAGGCGACTCCCGCAGGATCATTCCGAACGAAGCAACCGCCGCGGCGAAGCGCAGTTCGCTGCTGGCGTCTCTCCAGTCCTGCGCGCCGTCATTGACTACCAACGTGCGCTCGACGCTGGACTCGCCATCCGGCTGCTTGAAGCGCAGCTTCACGGTCGCGGTTTCTGTGCTGGATGTGGCGGCGGCGCTTGGCGCGTTCACCTGGTACTTCAACGGATTGACCTCTCGCTTCGTGTCGTCCACGCCCGGTGGGACCAACTCGTAGAGCGCCACCACCGAATGCCCAGCGCCGATTTCACCCGCGTCCTTGTCGTCGTCGCGAAAGTCCTCGGCCGCCAGCAGGCGATTCTCGTAGCCGATCAACCGATATGACGAGACCGCCCCGGGGTTGAACTCGATCTGAATCTTCACGTCCTTCGCCACGGTAATGAGCGTGCCGCCCGCTTGCTCAACCAGCGCGCGCTGCGCCTCGAGCTGCGAATCGATGTACGCGTATTGACCGTTACCTCTATCGGCGAGTCTTTCCATCATCGAATCGTTCAGGTTACCGGTGCCAAACCCAAGCACTGTTAGAAATACACCGCTCTTCGCTTCCCGTTCGATGAGGCGCGCCAACTCGCCGTCGTCGGTGACACCGACATTGAAGTCCCCATCGGTGGCCAAGATCACGCGGTTGATGCCGCCGCTGACGAACTGCTGGCGCGCCGTTGCGTAAGCGAGCTGGATCCCCTGGCCGCCCGCGGTAGAGCCACCCGCCTCCAACCGCTCGATCGCCGATTCAATCGCGGCGTGATCATCTCCAGAAGTCGTCGGCAACACCAAACCAGCGGCCCCTGCATAGACCACGATCGCGACACGATCCTGCGGCAGCATTTGCCCAGCCAGCAGCTTCATCGCCGACTTCACCAAGGGCAGCTTGTCGGGTTCTGCCATCGAACCTGAGACATCGATCAAGAACACGAAGTTTCCCGGCTTCCGCGCGACAAACTCGACCGGCGTTGCGCGCAGCGCCACGCGCATCAGGCGATGTGCGTTGTTCCACGGGCACGAAGCCACCTCGGCGCGCACGGAGAAGGGGTCACCCGCCGCGGGCAAAGGGTCGTCGTATGCGAAGTAGTTGAGCAGCTCCTCGATCCGCACCGCATCGATCGGCGGTCTCTCCCCTTGCTCGATGAACCGGCGCACGTTGGAGTACGAGGCGGTATCGACATCGATCGAGAAGGTCGAAAGCGGGTCGCGCTCCACGGCCCGAAACTCGCTGTCGACTCGAAAGGCGTAACGCTCCGGTGCCGACCCCGAGACACCACCCATGACACCTCCCGGGATACCGCCAACGACACCGCCTTCAACGCCGCCCTCAACACTTCCTCCAACGCAGTATTGAACCCCTTCACCGGGTGCTGGTGGGACGGACCGTGCGAGAAAGGCTGGCGGTGGAGGGGAAGGTGGTGGTGGAGGGGGTGGTAGCGGATCGACCCTGGAATGGCAGGCCGTTACCAACAGCAACAGAAATCCAGCGACGAGTTCGGACGTGCGCATCGCGATTCTCCTCTCGCCCAGCATCTCGGGGCGAGAGCAGCGTTGCGCCTGCCGGTCGTTGTTGCTGTCGAGTCGATCGGAGACTGCGTCATCGCTGCGGCGCCTCGCTGCGGGCAGCAAACCGCACGCTTCCAGCGATCAGTTTGCGCTAATCACGTTCCCCTGCGCTTGAACGACTGCAGCAGCGCCAGCGCCTTGTGCGGTTCTCTTCCGAAGAACTGTTCTGTGAACGACTCACTCAGGTAAGGGCTGTATGTCGCCAGGTCTTCAGGCGGAATCTCCTGCACGTTCTGAAATCCCATCAGCCAATCCGAGAACTGCCGTTCCGCCAGCGGGCCATGCACCAACGTCGTCACCTTCTGATGATTCTTGTCGGTGCGAATCCTCGCGTACAACTTCCAAACATTGCGCTCGGGGCCCTCCAGCAACTGCAGGAACGTCCCCTTCTTGTAGAGCAACATCCCCGTGATCTGGTGAGCCTGGTTGTACTCGCGGGCCCTTCGCAACAGATCGATGAGTTGGTCATCGGTGTACGGCTGCAGCGCCGAGCTGATGTAGACGAGATAGATGAGGTTCTCGGAATCGGTCACAAGTCACTCACAGTCGGACTAACGCCGCAATCCAGGCGGTACTCTCCGCTGGATCGAAACTGAATGCAAGCCGGCCGAACTGCGACGATTGAAAGCGGCTACTTCGCCAGCATCGTGACGGTCTCGCCGAAGTCATCGGCGATTGCCAGCGTCGATTCGAAATCGGGGTGGCGCAGCATCATGAAACCGTCGCTCACCAGCGTCTGCTTCCAGTCGCGACGGTGCGCGCCGATCGGCAGCAGGTTGTCCCACACGATGGTATCGGCGTAGTGGCGCATGAATCGTTGATAACCGCTGACACCGTGGATCCGCCCCTCGCCGCGCGCGCGTTTGTAGATCGTGGCGACGTTGTAGAGCCGCCGAGAAGGTTCGGAGTACGTCCCCAGCGCAACCGCTTCCGCCCAACCGCGAAATACATCGATGTCGCACGAGTAGTTCATTTGATCGACTTGATGTGCACCGGGGGGCCGTCCACCGATCTCGCCGAATACAACCTCACCATCGGCCTTCAAGTACCACTCCATGTGAGTGAATCCCGATTCAAACTCGAGGGCGCGCAGCACGGCGAGACCCATCGCCACGCCGCCGCTCAACTCCGGTGCCTCGGGGCGACGCAGCGCAATCACCTGAGGGCTGAGCCATTCGAAACTCCGTGCGATCAACGGGCGTGGTCGGTACCACGCAATGTTGAAGTACTGCGGCACGCCGTTGATCGAAACCGTGTCGAACGTGTACTCCTCGCCCTCGACGAACTCTTCGACGCTCATCTCGGCTTGGTGCTTGGTCGCCTTGATCGCGAGATCAAGTTCTGCTTTGTCGTTGACCCGATGTGTGTCGGCAGAGCCGGCACCTGCGATCGGCTTGAGGATTAGCGGGTAGCCGATCTCGGCCGCTCGAGCTCGGATCTCGCGAGCCCCCTTCGCCGACGCATGGCGTGGCACGCGGATGCCGGCGCGATCGAGTTTGAGCTTCATCGCTTCTTTGTTGCGGAACGGGATCGCCTGTTCGACGGTCAGGCCTTTGGCGCCCAACGCGGCTCGCAGTTTGGCCGCAAGCAGCATCCCGACCTCCCACAAACATTCGACGCGGTCGACGAGCCGCGTACCGAGCCACTCTTTGACCTCGGTGATGACCAGCTCCTCATCCCACAACGATTTGACCTGCAGGTAGTCGGAGAGCGCGTGTTGTGTCATCGCCGGTAAGGCGCCGGGAGGCTGATCGCCCAGCCCGAAAACCTCCACCCCAACCTCAGCCAAACCGCGCACGAAATCGGGCATTTCGGAGGGGTAGCCGGGGGAGATGAACAACACCGTTTTCATGCTGCCGCCTTTCGATCGGCATTCTAGGAAACAGCGTCGAATTGCGACAGCGATCTGTGTCAAGCCCAACGTCTTCGGTCGGTTCGGCCTTTG
>CAZAHQ010000240.1:0-6423 GCA_964484415.1 uncultured Acidobacteriota bacterium
CTGCCGAGAAACCAATCGACGGCAACGCTTCGATTCTTCGTCTCGTAATAGAGGTTGTCTTGATAGGTGGAAAAGTATGCGTCGCTTCTGGCGCCAAACGTGACCCTCGCAGATCCCGTCGGTCGATACACCAGGTTGGCATCGAACACGGTCCCGTCAAAACTCCGGGCCTTATCCCTCGCGTCCTGGGGTTCCAGCCGCGCTTTTCCAACTGCCAGTGAGCCGGACAAAAACGCATTGGGGCGCAGTTCGGCACCGAGAAGCGTGCGGCGATCCTGCGAGTCCGGGTTGCCATTCAGGACGAAGTCATCGTCGCGTTCGATCCGCCTCGCGAAAAACCGAATGCCGCGGTTGGCTCGCCAGCCGACCTCGCCGGTGAACTCGTCGCTATCACGATCGAGTCGAACACTGATGTCCGCGTCGTTTCGATCGGAATAGCGCAAGCGCCGTCGCGTTACCTTCCCGAACAGATCGACCTGCGGACTCAGGAAGAACCGAGCTCCTTGCCCGGCCACAGTCTCGGAACGCCGCGGCCGAGCGTCGACGTCCGAGTTGGGGCGTTCCTTCACCGTTGCCCAGGAGGCGTAGGTTGTGAGCAACACCGGTCCCAGTGCCGCGTCGAACGTTCCGTCGAAAGAGTTGTCCGCGTGATTGAGTTCCGATGTCTTGGCGAACAGCTCACCCGACAGCGTGTCGCGAAAGGTCAAGGCGAATCGTTGCCCGAAGCGAATCTGACCTTGCAGGTCGGGCCCCATTCGCACGACGAAATCGGTGGTTGCCTCTTCGAGGCCGACCGCCCTCGCCTCTTTTGGAACCAAGAAGATGTTGTCGTCAAAACCGAAGTTGTAGATGGTGAATCCCGGGTCGAGCAGGAACGGACCGACGCGCCGCGCGTCGCGAAGGACCGGAAACGGTTCTACGCGGGTCGGTGTTTGTGCTGTCGCAACGCCCACGCTTGCAACCAGCAACAAGCCGGCGTTCATTCTGGAAACGGCGTGACGCATCAGTGCTCCGAACCGTTCGCCATGGAGTTTCGCACCGCGCCATTCGTCTCGTTGGTGTGGTGAGGCCGAGCCCAGTTCACGGAGTGGACGGGCTCGCGACCAACGGTTCCTCGTCGTTCTTCGTCAACAGCTCATCGGCCGCAACGGCGATCACCACCGCGGACGCCACCAGCACAACCGTTGCTCCGACAGGAGAAGAGAACCAAGCGGCGAGCCTCTTCTTCCCTCCCGCCGATGCCGCTGTATCGTTGGATTGCTTTCCCTTGCTACGGGCAGCGGGCAGTCCAAGCAGCACCGATCGTTCCGCCCCCGCAGGTGCCTTAATCGCAGCCGCGGCCAGCGGCAGACCGCCGCGGTCGATCAGCAGCAGCATGTAGTCGCCTCCCGGCAGGCCCTTGAAGCGAAACCGACCCTTGGTGTCCGTCACCACGCTCGCCAGCGGCTCCTTCTCTCCTTGTGAGGTGGCCGAAACGACGATCCCCGCAACTGGGTGGGTCAGCGTTGCATCGAATACGCGACCGTCGATCGCCGCGGTCGTTGAGCTGGCCAACGCGGGAGACAGCGGTGAGGCGATGGAAATCGTCAGCATCAACAGCGCTAGGGCCTGACGGGCGCGTGCGGTCATGTCAGGATTCTCCGTCCTGTATAGGAAGCCGTTTCGTCGAGCGGGAGGACTCTACCCGAACGTCTGCCGGATTCCCAAGCGCAACGGCAGGAGTTAACCCAACCACACCAACACGGAGCAACCCACATGTCCGACCTCGGCGCGAAGCGCGCACGTCTGCAACAAATTCTCAAAAGCGAGTCGATTCGCACCGGCCACTTCGTGCTCGCCAGCGGTCGCACCTCGAACTACTACCTCGACTGCCGGCGGACCACCCTTCATCCCGAGGGGGCATACCTGGTCGGATCGCTCGTTGTCGACGCGATCCGGCGCAGGGGCTGGGACGCGAAGGCCGTCGGCGGACTGACGCTAGGAGCCGACCCGATCGCCACCGCGGCGGCGATCGTCTCGTTTCAGTTGGGTCAGCCGCTTTCGGCCTTTCTCGTCCGAAAGGAATCGAAACAGCACGGCACGGGTCAGAGAATCGAAGGGGCGCCTCCGGCCGGCACCGCGGTTGTTTTGGTGGAGGACGTGATTACCTCGGGGGGGAGTGCCCTGATCGCCCACGATGCCTGTATCGAGGCGGGACTGATTGCGATCGGATGCGTCGCGGTCGTCGACCGGGAGGAGGGCGGGCGTGCCGCGATCGAAGCCCGTGGTCTGCCGGTGGAGTCCCTGTTCACCGCCGCCGATTTGCTCGATTAGCCGCGGGTCACCGCGTCTTGCTGTCCGGGGTTGGGCCAGCGAGGGTGTCCGGAAGCGAGACGCGTCGTCCATCCGCTCGCGCTCGTCTGGGCGCTAAGCCTACTGTTTTCAACGCTTGGGTGGTGCGCACAGGACTTGCATAGAACCGTGTCGAACGCCGCTCCGGGGAGCGGATAAGGCCCACAGGGCCAGGACACGACGATGCGCGAGCCAATTCAAGAAAACCTGCTGGAGGAGTTGACCCGCCTCGTGGGGCGTCCGCTTCCGGTGGTTCACGAAGCGTTGGCCTCGCTGTTGAGCGTGTTGTCCAACGATTTCCCGGAAGAGACCCTCGCGTCCCTCGCTGAGTACCCGATGACCGCCTGGCAGGCCCTGGCACCTCACGACCCTGGAACGCGGAGGCTGTGGAGTGCTGCAGTAGGGACTGGCCTCACCCCCGAGGAGTCGTTCACAGCCTTGGCGGTGATCGACGATCATGTCCGGCGCGGCTTCGGGGCCGATGCGTGGCAGCGAGTCAAGGAATGGGCGCCGCGTTTGGCTGGGCGTTATGACCTCGATGCACATGTCGCGGCCAATCCATCGAGAACACCGATCTCAGGCGCCAGGCCGTAACGCGCCGATTCGCATTGACCCCGGGGGGGAGCAGCCGATGAACGTCGAGAACGAATGTTCGACACGACTGATCTGTCGGCTGTCCGGACGGCTCGCTTGGGTCGAGGTCAGCACCAGCAACGTGCTGACCCGTTTCGTGACCGTTCTTTATCCTCGACTCCCACGCCACGTCGGGATTGCCCTGATGTCGTGGTTGCCGCAATCCTGGTCGCTG
This sequence comes from uncultured Acidobacteriota bacterium, assembly GCA_964484415.1. Taxonomy (GTDB): domain Bacteria; phylum Acidobacteriota; class Polarisedimenticolia; order J045; family J045; genus JANNUT01. The sequence continues at coordinate 3,140 of CAZAHQ010000240.1, forward strand.
ATGTCGCGCGATGAGCGCGCGGCGACGGTTTCGTTCCGAGGATCTCTCGCTTTGAAACAGCGTCTGCTCGTGGCTGGTCTCGACGAGGGGAATCTTGGTCGGTTCATTCGAGCCGCGATGGACACGCTCACTGAGCAGTGCGGCCGGCCGCTCACCGATGCGATCCGGCGTCGCATCCCGGAACTGTCTGAAATGGGGGCCGACTGCGGGTCTCAACTCCAGCCCGGTCCTGAGCCGGAGGCCCTCGCGCCCAGCTAACGTGTAGAAGTCCTCAAGAACTCGAGGAGTTTCGCCAACGCCTCGCTTCGCGCCACGGCCGAAAAACCTCTCGCCTGTGCATCGAACAGATCGGTTCCCGCTCCTTCGATCGGTTGGGTACGCACCGTCACTCCTGCGTCCGCGTAGGTCCTGACGATCTTCTCCAGCACGGCCGGCTGAAAGCTCATGCTCTCGGCCCCCGACAGCAACAGCATCGGTCCCTTGAATCCTCGGCATGGCGGTGTCGACATCAGTGCCGAGCTGTCGAGGGCAACCGCCGCCAGGCCTCGATCCGTGTCAAGCCATGGCATCGCCCACTGCCCGCCGACCGCGAGTCCTACCATCACGATCTTCTGCCCTTTCGAGCGCGGCGACTTGACCAACAGGTCCAGCGCGGCATCGAGGATAGCCAGCGTGCGCGCGGGGTTGTTTGCTTTCAGAAGCTCGTTGGTGACAAGCCGCGAGCTCGGTTCCAATCCGTCGAACAGGTCGGGGGCGGCCACGACGAAACCTGACGCTGCAAGATCGCGGGCCACACTGCGGGTTTCCAAATCGAGACCCCAGATGCTGTGTACCAGCAATACCGCTGTTGCGGGACCTTCCGTTTCGGGCTCGACCACAAAGACCCGTGTAGCTGGTTCGACGTTGGCCAGTTTTTGTAGCCGGCCCGGTTTGCCTTCGTCGGCAGTGATCGGCGACTCGGGAATCGGTGCCAGTACCGGCGGAAGACTGATCGTTGCTTGCGGCGTCACCGTTTTTGGACCCGGGCATCCGACGCACACCAACAACATCGACACGGACAGAACTCTGAGATGCAGCGGTGTGTTCATCACGAGGGCTCCGAGGACCGGCGCAGGGTCCGGTCGAAGAACGAAATCAGCAGCTCAAAGGAATGTCGACGCGCTGCGTCGGAGAATTGCCGATGCGTCGCGGCGGGGTAGATCATCATCTCGAAGCGAATCCCCGCTTCGATCAAACGGTCGGCGTACTGCATCGAGTCCTGTGCGTGCACGTTGTCGTCACGCAATCCATGAAACAAAAGCAATGGCCCGATGACTTTTCCAGCGTAGGTGAGCGGACTCGACTGTTGGTACGCCAGCGCGTTTAGTTGCGGTCGGCCCAGCCGTTCCTCGGTGTAAGACGTGTCGTAGTTGGCCCAATTCGTTACCGGCGCGCCGGCGCCATGCGCGGCAAATGATCCCGGCGCACGTCCAGCGGCCATCAACGCCAGGAACCCGCCGTACGAAGTGCCCCAGATTCCGATCCGATCGCGCTTCACACCTGCCACGTTCTGCGCCAGCCAGTCGGCTGCGGCGATCGAATCGGCGAGGTCGAGATCGCCGAGCGCGTTGTGCACCGCTGTACGCCACGCTCGGCCGTAACCCTCGGATCCGCGATAGTCGATCGACAGCACGGCGTATCCCGCTTGCGCCATCAGTGAGTGAAGTCCGCCGGTCTTATTGAAGCCGCGCTTCACATCCTGCGTGTAACCGGCGCCATGCACGTAGACGATTGCCGGTCGTCCTCCGCGTGGACTCGGGCCGGCCGGCTCCCACAGCAGGCCGGTGATCTTTCCCCCGCCGCGCGTGGCCGGAATCGAAACGATCCGAGGCGTCACCAATCGGGTCGCGCTGAAATCCTCTGCGGGGGAGACGGTTACCCGTTTCCAGGAAGCAGCCGGAGATCCAGGGGCACCGAGCCAGAGGTCTGGAGGTGTCGTGAGGTTGCTGTACAGCGACGCGACCCACTTGCCATCGGGGGAGAGCGTTGCAGCGTGCCAGCCGGGTGTGGTGGTGAGCTGTTCGAGGTTTCCGCCTGCCAACGGCACACGATAAAGATGTCGATCGAAAGGAGACTCGCGCCGTCCGTGCAGTAGCACCTGACCATTGACAACGGCGTCGACAGCATCGACCTCCCATTCACCAGCCGTCAACGCCGTCGATGACTTGGTCTCGATATCGACGCGATAGGCGTGCGCCCACCCCGACCGTTCGCTACCGAAGACAAAGGACCGTGCGTCGCCCGGTACGATCCAAGTACGCGCGAGATTGACCCACGCGTCGTCGCGCTCGACCAGCACAGCCTGCACGCTGCCGTCGGCCGCTGAGATGGAGTAGATCGTCAGTGATTGCGTGCTTCGATCCTCGATCCCGGCCAGCAGACGATCGGTGTCGAACCAGACCAGATGAGTGACGTAGAAGTCGGTCAATGCGGCGGGGAGGCTGGCCCAAACCGGTTCCTTTCCCGCCGCCGCGAATCCGATCCGAATGCGTGAGTTGGCGCTGCCGGCTGGAGGTCGACGCTGCTCTCTGCAGGCGACACGGTCGGCCAGCATCTCGGGAACACACAACACCGCCACCGGCGATGTGTCGTATTGCACGAAGGCAACGCGTTTGGAGTCGGGTGAAATGCGAAACGCATGCTCGAATCCGAGTTCCTCGAGCGCAATGTAGTCGGACCGTCCGTTGAGCCTCGTTTCACTTCCGTCGGAGGTGAGCTGCAACTGAGCACCGCTGTCGAGACCGGCCCACCACAGATCACCCTGACGAACGAACACGACCGCGTGGCCGTCGGGAGAAAACTGCGGGTCGATTGCCGGCGCCGCCGTGCGCGACAACGCTTTCGACTCACCGCTAAGCGGGTCGACGATGAAGAGGTTTCCGCCCGATTCGACCAGCAGGCGCGTGCCGTCTGGGGACCATTGAAACGACCCTATTCCTCGATCGAAGAGACGAAGTGTCTCGCGCCGCTCATCGACCGCGCGATCGCTGCTGCCGTTTTCGTCCGCCAGTGACGCATGGTCAACCAGCTTGCGCGGCTTCTCGGCACCTGGCTCCCACAGCCACAGATCGCTCGCTTCGACGCCGCGATCGCTCCACAGAAACGCCAAGCGCGTGGCGCCCGCCGGTGCCCAGGCGTGTGCTCGCGGCGCGACGCCAAACAAGCGTGGCTCGCTTGTCAATCGATCGAGGTCGTATCCAACCGAACTCCCTGCCATGGCACTCGCCGCCCAGAGTGCACAGATC
>CAZAHQ010000241.1:0-6420 GCA_964484415.1 uncultured Acidobacteriota bacterium
GCGTGATCGGCACCGTGCGGAGGAGCCGAGGAAAAGACGCATTTGCGGCCTGCGGTCAGTTGGCATTTCTGCAAAGATCCGATGACGGGGGCGCGCAGTCGGCGCTTCCGCTCCGCGCCGCGCCGCCCGTCTTACCCCAGTCCACCGCGTGACACCAACTCGGGCGGCGCGCATCACAGCGACCATGATCCGCACACATTCGACCGACGGCCCGGTGGTAACTTCGAACATGTTGTGCGCTCTGGCGGGGCTCGGGCTCGCTTTGGCAATCGGAACGGGGCATTCGGCTGCGGCCGGCGAGGCTCCAAAGTCGCATGCCGTGCTCGTCGAGTTGTTCACATCGCAAGGCTGCAGTTCCTGCCCGCGTGCGGACGCTTTCGTCTCCGAACTCGCACAGCTTGGCTACGGCTCCGACCGCGTGATCCCATTGACCTTTCATGTAGGCTACTGGAACGGTCCGGCATGGACCGATCGATTCTCACAACCCGTGTTCGATCAACGTCAGGACCGCTACGCGCGCGTGTTCGACGGGCCGTACACACCCCAAATGGTGATCGACGGGCGCCTCACACTCGTGGGGTCCAACCGCGCCGCTGCTCTCGCCGCGATCGATCGCTGGCGTGCAGAGCCGACGGCGATTGAACTGAGCGGACACGCGGAGCGAGGCGTTCACGACGGGCCGATCGCGATTACGGTCCAGGTGCGCAGCACTGGTGTCAGAGAACTCGAGTCGCGTGACGTTGAGCTGTTTGCAGCCCTCTACGAGAAGAGCGCGACAACGGCGATTGCCGGCGGCGAGAACGGTGGGCGCACGCTGCGTGAGTCGTTTGTGGTACGTCACCTCTCTGCGCCACTGCTGCTCCCCAGGCTGACGCGTGCGGAGTCGTTCGAGTTCACGCTTCCGACGCCGCAGGACGTTCCGACGTCCAACCTTGGGATCGCCGTATTCGCCCAACAGAAACTCGGGACTTTGGTGCTCGGAAGTTGCCAAATTTCTATCGCACCCTGACGCGTTCGATCTGATCCACATCTCGTCGCTATTTCCGTGCGATCGGCCGTTTCGTCCTGAGGCAGCTCGAGATTGCCTGTTTCATGACGGTTCACCCCGTCCTGTGATTGCTCCGGATTGGAGCAGATCACAACTTCCGCCTCAACAGGGAATCCAGCCTGTCGTCGTGGGAGGCGGACATGAGACGCCGATTGATTCGGCTGTGGCCAGTCTTGATTGCGCTGGTTTTGTCGTTCGAGCATGCGCGAGCAACCAATACCGCGTGCAACCCGACCACGCTCGATGCCGATGGTGAGTTCTGTGCCCGGCTAGCAACAGCAGACCTGATTCCTGATATCGCTGCGAGCGGCTCCGCGATCAGCACCTGGACAGGGGATGCCGATGATGGCTATGCATCGATTGGACTTCCCCAGTCGTTTCTTTGGTACGGAGTGAGCTACGGCTCGGCCTTCGTGAGTACCAATGGCTACGTCTCTTTCGGCGCCGGGTACACGTTGCCCGGCAACTCCATCACGTCGGTGCCGAACACTGCCGCTCCGAATAACGCCATCTTCGCTTATGGCGACGATCTCGATCCGAGTGTCGGAGGAGCCGTCTACTATCACTCGTCGTCCTGCACTCTCGATCGCGATCTCAATGGGACGAACGATCCATGTTTCATCGTGCAGTGGAACGCGATTCGGCTGTACTCGTCGAACGTGCTGGTGACAGTGCAACTGGCGCTCGATTTCGCCAGCAATGAGGCGATCGTCGAGATCGAGACGGAGTCGGGGGGCGGACGAAACTCACGACCGCGCGTGGTCGGTACCGAGAACGCAGCCGGCAGTGCCGGGCTTTGGTTTCGGCCCGGCTCGGCCTCGACCTCGGGGAGCGTGACCGCAGGCTATCAGTTCATTTTCTCGCGCGTGGACACGACACCCCCTCGCGATGTTTCCAAACTGACCGGCACCAGTGGCTCGGCAGCGGTGAATCTTCAGTGGCAGGCGCCATCGGATCTCGATCTTGCTGGAACACTCGTGCTGGCGCAGTCAGGGAGTAACGTCGCGAGCACTCCAGTGCGAGGCACTCGCTACAGTGTTGGCGATTCCGTCGGCTCCGCCGTCGCGGTCTGCGTAACCGGCAGTACGACCTCACGCTGTGACGATGCTTTCATGGGTCGCAGCGCAGCACGCAGCTACCGCGTCTTCACCTTCGACACGTCGCTCAACTACGCGTCCGGTATCGATTTGAACGTGACACCGCTCTCGTCAGCATTGTGGGGTTTTCATACGCGCGCCTCGTCGCTGGCTCCAGCTGCCGCTGTTCCTGGGCAGTACTTGACCGTGACGGGGAACGACGGCTTGCTCCACCGCATCGATGAATCGAGCGGCAGTCGTGGCGCGTGGGCTCCGATCACGCTCGCCGCCCCGGTGCAATCGCGCATGATGGTCGGTGATCTGCGGCCTGGTGGCCCATCGGACATCACAGCATTCCTTGCCGCGCAAGATGGCTATCTGTATCGCTTCAGCCTGGAAAACGGCACGAATTCGCCGGAGGCGAGTCGCAACGTCGTGAGTGATGCAGGTTGCACGGGAGGGGCCTTGCAAGCGGGCCCCGTCGTGATGCTCGACGCCTTCGACTCCAATCCGAACAACAACGACGATGTCATCGTGATCGCAACCCGATGCGGGTCGACCGACAATCGAATACTGCTGTACTCGCACGACCTGACGACGCTCCGAGATCAATATGGCGGAGGGCCGGGAGGGCTGGGGATCTCCAACGCGACGCCGCGGATCTTGTATCGAAATGATGACGACAATCTGGTCTATGTTCCGGTGCGCTCGACGGGCGGAGAATCGTTAGTCGTGCTTCGTGTGAATCCGGTGCCATCATTCGGGAGCTCACCGTACGCAGTGCTTACCGGCTTAGGAGATATTGATGCCTCGCCCGTGACGTTCGCGCAGAACGGGTCACAGTGGCTCATCGTCGGCAATGGCGCTGGAGAGCTTCACCTCTTCAACGCCTTGGATCGCGTGGCGGGTGATGGCTCGGCGCTCATCGAACGCAATTCGATCGCAAGCAACGACGGCGCTGTTCGTGGCGTGGCGGTCAGCGGTGCTGTCAGCGACGGAACGGGGCAGCAGGAATCGTGGGTCGCCTGGAGCACCGACACGCAGGTACACGGGGTGAGGGTTGGGGTCAACGGCATGCTGGATCTCGCATCGGCGTGGTCCACGTCCGTACCTTCCCCGTCGCCGCCTTTGGCACTGACCGAGGTCTACGCGCCTGCTGATATCAAGGCGTACGTCGGCACTGCATCCGGCAGCGTCTTCGAACTCGACGCGAGGACAGGGACCGTCAGCAATAGTTGGCCGGTTGGAATCGGGACGAGTGTTGGCGAGCCCACTTTCGATTGGGGCGATGGAATCGCTCAGGGCCTGGTGTTCGGCACGACGGGCGGAGCCGTCTACTGGCTCCCCCTGCCCTAGCATGCTGCTGGGGCGTCGCAGCGATCATTGCTGTCGCCGGCGCCCCAATCGTTTCTAACGCGGCCCCAAGCTATCGAGGAACTCTTTGTTGCTTTCGAACGCCGAAAGCTTCTTGAGCAGTGCTTCGACCGCATCGACAGGCGACATCGTAGCCAGCGCACGCCGCAGCAGGTGCACCTTGGACGTGTAGTCCTTCAGCAGCTTCTCTTCTTTCCGCGTTCCGGTCTGGTGGATGTCGATACACGGAAACACTCGCTTCTCGAACAGTTTTCGATCGAGCACGATTTCGGTGTTCCCGGTCCCCTTGAACTCTTGGAAGATCACCTCGTCCATCTTCGAGCCGGTGTCGACCAGACAGCTCGCGATGATGGTGAGCGAGCCTCCCTCTTCGCAACGCCGCGCAGCACCGAAGAATCGCCGCGGGTTTTCCAGCGTTCGCGAGTCGATACCACCCGAGAGGATTTTTCCGGAACCTCGCTGTTCGACGTTGTAGGCGCGAGCCAGGCGCGTGAGCGAGTCGAGCAGTACGAGCACATCGCGCCCCGATTCGACCAAACGCTTGGCCCGCTCGAGCACGATCTCGGCAACCGATACGTGGTTGCGCGCCATCTCGTCGGAGGAGCTGGCGATCACCTCTCCGTTCGGCACGCGACGACGCCAATCGGTAACTTCCTCGGGGCGTTCATCGATCAATAGGACGATCAGATGGACTTCCGGATGATTGACGCCAACGGCGTAAGCTACCTGCTGAAGCAGCGTGGTCTTTCCGGCCTTCGGCGGCGCAACCACCAAACAACGTTGGCCCTTGCCGATCGGTGCGACCAAGTCGACCACGCGAGGCTCGATGGGATCTCGTCCCGTCTCGAGTCGGACTTGCTCCTCGGGAGAGGTCGCGGTGAGATCGGCAAAGTGACGTCGTTCGCCCCACTTGTCTGGCGATTGACCGTTGATCTCTTCGATCTCGAACATCGCGGGGCCGCGTCGTCCGGTTGGCCGAGCCTTACCACGAAGCTCGACGCCTTCCTCCAACTTGCGGTCCCGAATTACATCCGGTGCAACCCAGACATCGTCGGGACGTGGCAGGTAGTTGGCTTTCATGGTGCGCAGGAAACCGTACCCTTCGGGCAGCACTTCGAGAATCCCTTGCGCATCGATCGGATCGCCGGTCATGTCGACGGCGCTGTCGGCCAGTGTGTTGTTTCCGTTGCTGGGTTTTGGCTGCCCGCTCGCGTCGTTGCGACGACCACGGCGACGGCGACGCTTACCGAAGTTCCCCTTCTTCGAAGGGTTGGCTTGATTCTGTGTACTGGGTGGTGCCGGGGTCGGAGTCAACTCATCCATCGGGAGATTTCCTGTGACGGCGGGCTCACACGGGGGGGTTCACATCACCACGGGCGGCCCGCCGCACGGTGGGATGCGGATCCTCGGACAACCGCCTCAGGATCTTCGAGACGGTCGAGGAATTGAGGTGCGCGTCGACGCGCGTGTTGAGCGCGCGCGCCAGCCGGGCACGAACGGCCCAGTGCGCATCCTCGGACAGTGGCTCGAGACTCGCTTCGGAAAGGAGTCCTTCTACCCAACAGGCCGCCACGGCGCGTGAGCGCAAGAGCGGCTCGTCAATCGATGCGGCCTGACTGCAGACGATCGCAGCGGCTCGTCGTGCCTGCTCGTCGGCAGGATCATTCACGAGTTGTTCCAACGCGATAAAAGAACGCAAACTCGCTCCAGCTGCTGCCGGATACTGATCGAGAAATTGGTTCACGAACATCGGTTCGTGTTGCACCAAAGACAGCACGCAGGTGCCCCTCACTAGAGGGTCTGAGTCGGCCAGACCATCGAGAAACGACTTGGGCTCAAAAGCACCTATGCTGAGCGCCCTCGCCCGCTCGGCGCGGGCAATGACATCTTGTGAAGCTGCTGGAAACTCCTGGCACGCGATGCTGACGGCCAGTGGGATCGTTACCGCTAGGTATCGGAGCAAATCAACCACCGGTTTCGCTCTACCCGTTGCATCTCTTCGAGCGAGCGAACCTGGCGTTTGGCACGTCCGGTGCGGCGACCGGGAGGAGCCTAGCAGAACTCCGCGCGCATTGTCCACTCTGAGCTCTTTCATCGAAGGCCGGCCAATCGCACCGACGCAAATGGAAGTGGTGTGGGTCTGCAATATCCCGGCCCTGGGCCGGGTTCGGGCTCTTCGGGCTCGAGCGTGAGAGGTACGAGCCGGAAAGCCGCTTACCCCATGAAATCGGGGAACGGTATGCCTTCGGACGGATCGAGGATAAGGGCAGTGTTGTTCCCGAGAGTCCGAGACGCAAGCCGACGGTCATTCTCCAATCCTGCTCAAAGCCGCTTGCGCAACCGCCCGCTCGTACGGGTTCTGACTCTTCGCCATCACCTGCAGCCGAGTACGAGCCTCTTTGGAACGTAACGCCCCGAGAGCACGGGCGGCCCGCGTCCGTGTTTCGAGATCGTCTCCATCGAGCGCTGTAATGAGGGCCTCTGCGCTCTCCGGTACGACGAGTACGGCCAGCGCGCGCGCGGCCTCGCGCCGCACCTGCGGCTCGTGGTCCTGCAACGCAGCTGTCAGTCCACCGGCCCCCGATTTTTGACCCAGAATTCCAAGTGACTGCACCGCCCGCCGCCGAACCAGCGAGGACGAATCGTGGACCAGATCGGTGAGTATCGGTACCGCATCGATTCGACCGAGCCGACCGAACGCTCCCGCTGCCGCAGCACGCACGTCCGGATGATCGTCTCGAGCGGCACGTTGCAGCAGACCGAAAGCGAGTGGGCCGGCGCTGTCAGTGGCCAGTCCAGCCGCAAAGGAACGAACGCGCGGCGAGGGATCGTCAAGCGCCGTGGACAACTGGCGCGCCGCATCTTCCACCGGCAAGGACCTTGCCTTCATCAACTCCTGAATCGGGTCACTACCACTCGATC
>CAZAHQ010000242.1:0-6384 GCA_964484415.1 uncultured Acidobacteriota bacterium
GGTCCAGCGTTCTTATGGCTGGAGGCGCGATGGAGTCGGACAGCGACGCTGAACTGATGGCCAGGACCCGTCGAGGGGACCAGCAGGCGTTTGCCGTCGTGGTCGACCGTTACAAGGACGCGCTGGTCAACCTTCTGACCCGCCTGACCGGCCTGCGCGATCGCGCGGAGGATTTGGCCCAAGAGGCATTCTTGCGGCTCTATCAGCACGCCGATCGCTACGTCGAACAAGGAAAGCTGTTGCCGTATCTGTACCAGATCGCATCCAACCTGGTACGCACCGAAGAACGACGCCGGCGCCGTTGGCGCCTGTTGCTTCCATTCGTCTCCCAGGCAAGCGCGGCGATCACGCCCCATCAGCAGGAATTCGGGGTGTTGCAGACCGAGGTTCAAGCGCAGGTCTCCACCGCGATCGCAAAGCTCCCCTTGGTCTATCGAATGCCGTTGGTGTTGCACGAAATCGAAGGACTTTCTTACGACGAGATCGCGAGCATCTGTGGCGTGCCCGAAGGAACTGTCAAATCTCGCATCAATCGCGGCCGTCAACGCCTTCGTGAACAACTCGCCCCTTATTGGAGTGGAGTGGCCTCATGCCAAACGACTTCGACCTGACCAACATCGTTCGCCAACTCCCGCGCGTCGAAGCCAGCCCTGAGTTCACGAATCAGGTGATGGCAAAGTTGCAGCAGCCTCGAGCGGCGGCGGAGATCTCCGCCTGGCGCCCGCTACTGGCGGCGGCTGCGGTGTTTGCGGTGGTCTTGCTGGTTGCGAACTGGCAGCGTCCGAGCGGGCGGCAACAGCTTCCAACGATCTCGATCAGCAGCATCGCCGCGGAGCACCAGCAACTGTCCAAAGAGTTCGATTCGTTACGTGCCCTGTCCCAAAGCGGCCGGCCGGTGCTGAGGGTGGACGGTAACGATCAGGTCGACTTTGTCGTTGGATTGAACGAGATCTCTCAACTCCCCCGCCAACGCCCTGGCGGGTTGTCGACGCCTGCAAGTTATCGATCCGGTGCGGACACCTATTAACCGCCCACCACTCGAGGAGATAGCCACCATGAAGCTCCGTTATGTTCTCATCCACGTCGCTGTTGCACTGCTGCTGACCGCGGCGGGCAATGTATTCGCCGATGCCGATGCGACCGCGCCTCCCGCAGCGCCCGAAACGAAGACCCGAACGAAATACAAGATCGTCACGCTCAATCGAGATGGGGACAAGGAACCTGAGGTCCATGTCTTCACCGGCGATGGCGACGACCAGCAGTGGGTTGGCCGCACCGTGAAGCGCGGCTTCCTCGGTGTCGGCCTCGTCAATCTGAACCAAGATTTGCGTGACTACTTCGGTACTCCGCAAGACGCGGGGGTGCTGATCAGTAAGATCGAATCGGGCAGCCCAGCCGACAAAGCGGGGCTGAAGGTCGGCGACGTTCTCGTTTCGGTGGACGGCAAGCCGGTCGAGAGTGCGGTCGATGTCGGTCGACTGATCGGCGATAAGGAGGACGGACAGTCGGTGTCGCTGGACATCTACCGCGACAAGCGCGCGCGCACCGTGACTGCCTATGTGGTGCAGCGCGAGAAGCCCGAAATCGACTTGGCCCCGATGATGCGCGGAGCGTGGGCCGACAACCTCGCCGATCTGTCGAAACTCGACCAAGAACGCGGCATGTTTTTCAAACTCGATCCGCAAGATCTCGAGAAGTTCTCCAAGGGTCTGAGCGACACACTGGAGAGCCCCGAGTTCAAGGATCGTCTGCGAGTTTGGCAAAGCACCAACGCAGAGGTCGACGCGCGCATGAAGGAGTTGGAAAAAAAGCTCCGCGACTTGGAGCAACGCCTGAAAGAAGCGGAAGCCAAGAAGGGGAACCGCTGAACTTGCTTACTTGCCTCCCTCCGGGAGGGAACCTGCTTCCCTCCAGTTCGCTCGGGGCGGTCGTCGCGACCGCCCCTTTTTCTTCGTACGTCCCTGTCACGCGCGACGCCGCTCGAACGAGCCCACCGCAACGAAGCAAAGCGCACTGATCGCCAAAGACAATGTGAACGGATAGGGGTGAACCGCAACGTAGGTGCCCCACAACTGCACCACGATGCTCACGATCAAGGCGGTGCATCCTGCCCACCGGCCGCCGAACCGGCCGAACAGACCGAAACACATCAGCACGAAGATCCCTGCGCCGCCGAAAGCGGAGGCTTGTTCCACCAATCCGTAGACACCCTCTTCGGAGAACGCGAGGGCATACGCGCCCAGCCCAGCGAGGACGACGCCGAGGCGCGCCGCGATCACTCGTTGACGTTCGCTCGCGCGCGGGTAGGCGCGCAGCACCAAGTTGTGAGAGCCGAGTGCACCCACCGCCAGCAAGCTACTGTCGACCGTGGAGAGAATCGCCGAGATCAGGGCCCCAGAGAAGACAGCCGCGAGGATCGGACCGAGTTTGGCGTGCGCCAGTTGCGGAAGAAACGTTTCGCTCTCGGTCAAGCCGGGGAGCAGTGTGGGCCCGGCGAGTCCCAACAATGCCGGGATCAGTCCGATGGCGAGATAGACCATCGCGGCCACGTAGGTCGCGTTGCGCGCCACGCGTACCGAGCGGCTGGCCATCACGCGCGACGCGAGTTCCTGCGCGGTGACCGATCCGAGGATCGGCACGAGCCACGCTTCGAGTGTTGCGCCTCGCAGTCCGTGGCCGCTGCCGAACGGATCCCAGCGCTCGGCTGGCACGCTTCCCCAGAGCGCGTGAACGCCACCGTCCTGAGCGATGACGGCGACAAACACCACGACCAAACCGACGATCAACACCACCCCTTGAAGCAGATCGGTTGTCGCATCCGCCCACAGTCCGCCCGAGACGGTGTAGATCACGACCACCGCCGCGGCGAACGTGATCGCGGTGCCGAGTTGCCACCCTGAGTTCACCACCAAGACCTGACCGAAGGCTCTGATCTGCGCCCCTGCCCACAACAGCGAGGTCGGAATCATCATCAGTACCGCAAGCGACTCCGCGGTTGGACCAAACCGGTCACGGATCAGATCGCCCAGTGTCATCAGTTGACGCCGCCACAGGGCTGCTGCAAAGAGCACAGCCATCAACAACAAGCAGAGCGTGTAGCCGAACGGGTCCGCATGCGCTTCGGAGAGTCCGCCGGTGTAGACGGCGCCTGCAGCGCCGATGCACGTCTCGGCCCCGAACCACGTCGCAAAGATGCTGAAAGTTGCGAGCCATGGGCCGAGCTGTCGGCCTGCAAGGATGTAGTCTTCTTCGGTCCGTACCCGGCGTGAGGTCACGAATCCGATCGCGAGTTGAGCGGCGACATAGGCCAGCAGGACCGCTAACGTCCAGTTCATCGCGACACGATCGTCAGTACTGAACCAATGAGCCTTCGCGCTTGGCGCGACGTACGGCGATCCGTGCACCAATCAATCCGACAGGCACGAGGACCGCCGCGAACGCGGCCAGCGCGAGCAGATGGTGGCTGGTATCGGCGATTCCTTTCCCGCGGAACAACACATCGCGCACCGCTTCGGAGGCGTGATACGTGGGGACGAACTCGGAGAGCCATGCCGCTTTCGAGCCGAGCACGGTCGGTGGAATCAGAACTCCGCCCAGTAGCAGCGACGCTGTACTGATCAGAAACTCGATCGGATTGCCGCGCTTGAAGTACAACACGAACGCGGCGCTCAGGATCCCGATCCCGGACATCCCGATCACGGTGAAGAAGATCGCGGCGAACAACCCGAGCACACTGCCGACGTTCGGCCTGACGCTGAAGAACAGCATCCCGAACGCCAAATAGAGAACCGCTTGCAGCGCCGCGAAGAAAAAACTGAACGCGCTGGAGGCCATCACGATGCTGGCCAGTCGCGTCGGCGTGACCAGCATCGCCTCCAACGTGCCGGTGGTCTGCTCGGTGCGAATGCTCGCCGCGTAGACGTGAAGCGAGACATCAAGAAACCGGCTGACCATCAGGCCGGCCAACGCCCACGGAAAATAGCCCAACCCCCCCAACAACGCAGGGTCCTTGGGCCCAATGAAACGCGCCATGAAAAACCACAGCGTCGAGCTGACGAACAATCCGAAGAACTGCATCAGGAACGCGAGCCGGTAGGAGACTTCGGTCTGGAAGTCCCGCACAAGGAAGGCCCACAATGCGCGCAGGAAATTCATGGGCGCGCGGTTCCAACCAAACGGTGGAAAGCACTCTCCAGGTCGACCTCATGCTGGGAACATGAGACGAGTCGACGACCGTTGCCGCGTAACTCCCCGAGAAGCGAATCGAACGCCTCGTCACTGGCGATCTCGATCGTCAGCGCGGTCACACCCTCCGGTTCGCTCTCCTGGACTACGATCGTGCCGAACTGAAGCGCCGTGGGCGCCGGGCCACGGATTCGAACTCGATAGCTCATCCGCTCGGCGACGGCGCGACGCAACTCGTCCGGTGTCGCCATGGCGCGTAGTCGACCTTCGGCCAAGATTGCAACGCGGCTGCACAACAACTCAGCCTCGCGCAGGTTGTGCGTCGCAATCAGAATCGTCTTCCCCGCATCCTCGTGCAGTTGACGCTGGATCCAGGTGCGCAGGTGTGCGGCGCTGACCGGATCGAGGCTTCGTGTCGGTTCGTCCATCAAGACCACCGGCGGATCGGCCAGCAAGGCACGCGCAATCGCCAGCCGCTGGCGCATCCCTGAGGAAAAGTCGCCGAATCGTCGATCGGCATCGGGCCCCAGATCGACGCGCTCGAGCAGATCGTTGACGCGACCCGTCAGCGCGGCTCCGGTAAGGCCGTGCAGCCTGGCAAAAAAATTCAGATTCTCACGGGCGGTCAATCGCCAATAAAACGACCGTTCCTCCCCGTGAACCAAGCCCAAGAGGCGCGCGCGCGCGTGTGAGTCGGCAGGCGCGCCGAGGATCTCGGCACGACCGGTCTCGGGCAAGACCAGTCCACACAAGATCTTGATCAAGGTTGTCTTGCCCGCACCGTTGGGGCCGAGCAAACCGACCATCTCACCGCGGTGAATCGAAAAATCGATGTCGGACAACGCCTGCAGCCGCTCCGACTTGGCCCATGGCCGACGCATCAACTCGCCGAATGGACGTCGACGCGGAAAGCTCTTGGAGAGCCTGCTGACTGTGACAGCGGGCGCTTGACTGGAGTTAGTTTCGATCACGGAGCGGCAGAATAACGGATAACGGTGTCGAATTTGGTTTTGAAATTCAGGTTGACCGACACGAGGCGCTCTACTAGCATCCTCTCCCGGGCTTCAGGGACTTGCCCCTGTTCATTGCAACGTGGTTTTTTCGGCCCGGAGCACTGCTTTGATTGCCTGTGCGGTTGTCATTCCTGCCCGATGGGCATCTTCCCGTTTTCCTGGAAAAGTCGTCGCCACACTCGCCGGCAAGCCGCTCGTGCTGCACGCGTGCGAGCTTGCATCGCGCGCTACAAACGTCGATCAGATCATTGTCGCCACGGACGACGAGCGTGTCGTCAGTCTGGTGCAACGCGCCGGCTACCAGGCGGTGATGACGCGGCCCGATCATCCGAGTGGCACCGACCGCGTCGCGGAAGTCATGGCCGAAAGCAGCGCGCCGGCGGTGATCGGCCTGCAGGCGGATGAGCCGTTTCTCGAACCTTCCGACCTTGACCGCCTCGCGCAGACCGTTCTGCATGACGAGGAATGTCGGTTGGCGACACTCTGCTCGCCGCTCGACGGCCTGCGCGAATACCTCGATCCCAACGTGGTCAAGGTAGTGCTCGACAGCGCCGACCGGGCGCTCTATTTCTCCCGTTCGCCGATTCCGTACCAGCGCCCGATCGGCGCGGGACAACTTCCGGCCACGCCCGAGAAGCTTCCGCCGCAGGGGCTGTGTCGCAAGCACATCGGCGTCTACGCCTGGCAGCGCGATGCGCTGCTGCAGTTCCCATCGATGCCCCCCTCGCCGATGGAACGCTGCGAGGGCTTGGAGCAATTGCGCGCGCTCGAAGCTGGATGGACGATTCGCGTACTCCCTGCCGCCGGTGAACCGTTCGGCGTCGACACTCCAGAAGATCTACACCGCGCCGAGCTCAAGTGGGCGCGAGGGAATGCCGTCTGATGATGCGCCGTGATGAAACTCGCTACATCTTCGTGACCGGTGGCGTGGTCTCGTCCCTCGGAAAAGGGCTGGCCGCAGCGTCGATTGCGCGGCTGCTCGAGTCGAGGGGCTTCTCGGTCACGATCCAAAAACTGGATCCGTATATCAACGTCGATCCTGGAACGATGAGTCCATTCCAGCACGGCGAGGTGTACGTCACCGATGACGGCGCCGAGACCGACCTGGACCTTGGCCACTACGAGCGCTTTACCTCGATCGTCACGTCTCGCCAAAACAACTACACGACCGGCCGGATCTACAAAG
>CAZAHQ010000243.1:0-6369 GCA_964484415.1 uncultured Acidobacteriota bacterium
GGGGTTATCAGGTCGTGATGCAGTCCAACGAAGGATTCCCTGACAAGGCCGACTTGTTGACCCGCAAGGTCAACGAGTACGAGGGTCAGCATCGCTTCGGCGGCGGCAATGACGGCGAGTGCGATCCGCACGCAATCGACGTCTTGGGCGACAATAAGACACAGTTGGCTTACGAGTGCGGCCCCGACGGATCGTCGGTGAAGATGGCCACACTCACCATGCAACACCAGGGATCTAAGTAAACCCTTGACGGGGAGGATGAGAATGAGTCGGAAGAGAGTAAGTTTGCTGGCGCTTGCAGCGCTGGCGACCTCGCTGATCGTAGGAGCGGCCTGGGCCGATGACGGGCCCAAGCTGACGATCGGCGGTACGACATACACGAAGTGGTTGTGGGGCACGCAACGCAACGATGGTTCGGTCTACAACTTCACGACCGTGCCGGGCGAAGGGTACGGCGACAACGGACAAGGCTCGGAAGTCGAGTTGTTGTTGAACGCGCGGCTGTCACGATTTGTCGAGGTGCAGGCGCGCCTGCACAGCCGTTTCAATCAAAACCAGTGGACCAACTTCGGTGGGTTCGGCGGCGAAGACAATGGTGCGGGCGGTTGCCAAGGCGGCGACTGCGGTGAAAACGACCCGCGTTCGAATCAGTACGTCAAATTGCGCGGCGTGCGTGTCACCGTCACCCCGGGTTACAAGTGGGTCGATACGGTGGCGATCGGTGCCAACGACTTCGGGATGTTCGACCCGTTCGTGATCGGCCGTATTCGTTACATCGATCGCGACAATGCTTCCGGCCTGTTGTTCCAGGGGTCGTTCGGCAGCAAGAAGTTCGGCTACGACATCACGCGCATTTCGTTGCCGCGTTTGTGGGCCGGTCCGAGCTTCAACACCGGTGAGTATGCCGGCGCCGATGCAGCGTACGGCGCGCAGTTCAAGTTCACGCCCAACAGCAAGTTCGACATCGCGCTGATCGGGCAGTACGTCAACGACATTGAAGTCGACTCGCGCGACAACATCATCGACGACGGCCAGGACATTCGCACCCGCTTCCGCAATCGCGTGATGGGTGCCCGTGTCGGCGTTCATCCGTTGAACTGGTTGGATCTGCGTGGTGCGTACTACGACTCCAACGCACAGTCCGATCCGAATCTCGGTACTCCAAGCAGCTTCTTCGGCATCTCCGGCTTCTCGCCGGTCCCTGCTGGACAGTTGGATGATTCTTCGTGGAAGTTCAACGCCGACTTCAACGATCCGTTCAGCGTCGGCCTGAGTTTCAACGCCGAGTACTTCGATATCGGCGCGCAGTATGTTTCGATGATGGCCGCGCGCCGTGAGTCGGACGTGCTGCTCACCGAAGGTCATGATGCAGCGTTTGCTTTCCCCGGCCCGTCGAACGCAGCGTTCGGCGTGTTCTCGGGGAACCCAAGCCGCATTGGCTACGGCGGCTGGGATGGCAACGCGCAACAGGTTGCCACGATCAACGTCGACAACGAGTTCACCGATTTCGACGAGCCGTTGGCCGAAACGGTCATCGGTTGGAAGGGATTCACGGTCGCTCCGGTGTGGCGCAAGGGTGATTTGGAGATCGGTGCTGAGTACACCGACATCGGGTACAACACTAACTGGCAGGCTTTCGACGACCCGAGCCGTTCGATTCTGTCGTCGATCTACCCGGTGCACGAATTGGATACGGGCGTAGGCCACAACTTCCGTTCGGCATACGCACCGTTCCAAGACAAGTCGACCAAGATCATGGTGCTGCATGCCAAGTACGTGCTGCCCGTGGCCAAGGGAATCGATGTGTGGGCCAAGGTCAAGCTCATCGATGAAACCGACAAGCGCATGAACAATGCTCGCTTCCTGCCGTACGCTGCCGGCGATTGCCCTCCGGGTTCGGACGGCGAGGGCTGCAACAATCAGCGCCGCTTCTACTTCGGCAACAGTTGCGACTCGGAGGGCGGTAGCCCGAGCAATTGCTTCAGCACCGCCGAGCTGTACGGTAACCCTGGAATCGTCGAGGTGGGCGAGCGTATCGGTTATCAGTGGAAGCCGTTCGACAGCCTGTCCGACGACGACCGCGATCTGGATTACACGATGTTCCAGCTGGGCGCCGGCTATCAGTTGACCGACGATCTGTACGGGTCAGTGCAGTACGAGCGTTTCGACGCCGACCTGCTGGACGGAAACACCGCTTTCCAGGCCTATCAACTGCACGAGATGGCCTCTGGTAAGCACAAGAAGGACAAGCTCACGCTGCGCGCGCGCTACAACATCGGCGGTGCGGAGTTCGGCTTCGAGTACCAGTACAACCAAGGCGACTTCACCCCGAACTTCGGCGGCGGCTTCCTGCCGCAGCGCGCAGATTCGGAGACCGCCGCGGCTCACAACGTCAAGGTCGGTTCGCTGGGCTTCTCTGGTCGCTTCGGCGGCTGGAACAGCCTCGAGAAGCGCGACTTCGAGCAGCAGAGAATCAAAGCATTCATGAAGGTTCAGTTCTAAGCTGTCGTCTTACACGGGGCGTCCCGGCGCAGGGTCGCCGGGACGCCTTGTTTCATGAAGGAGTCATCTCATGACCTCCCGCCGCGCTGCCTCCTCGCTGTTGGCACTACTCCTGGGCGTGATCTGCGCCGCTACCGAGTTCGCTCACGCCGCCAAGTCGCAGCCGATCTTTTCGCTGACAGATGCACGCGGCGATGATCACGGCGATGGCGACATGGCGTATCCGCTGCGCGATGATTTCGAGGTCGGCGAGTTGGACTTGCTCGAGCTGACAGCCGAGCGCGTCTCGGGAGGAACCGAGTTCACCGCGGTTTTCGCGCGCCCCATTCGACCGACCGCGCGTCGCACGATCGATATTGGCGGCACCTCGCTCGACTCGATCGCGCGCTATGGCTTTTACACGATGAACGTCGAGATCTATGTCGATACCGATCGGCAACCAGATTCTGGAAGCGTGACGCTGCTGCCGGGGCGTAAGGCGCAAATCGATCCTGCCTTCGCCTGGGAGAAGGCTGTTTGTTTGGTACCGCGCCCGAGCGATGCGCGCTCCTCGCTCAAGCGCTTGCTCGCCAAGGACAATTCGAAACGAGCCGCAGGTACTGCGCGTTCCACGGCAGAGCGCAAGGCAATGATTCGCGAATGGGTCGCCAGTGATCTCGAAGAACGGTTCTTCTTCCCCACGCGCGTGAGGATCAGCGGGCCGAAGATGACTTTCTTCGTGCCCGACTCATTCTTGGGCGGCGCAGCCAAACCGGAATGGGCCTACACCGTGATCGTCACCGCTGCCGATGTCGAACAGCGATTCGATGTGATGTCGGCACTCGGCGCCGGACGCGATCCAGAACCCTCGCTGATGGTGTTGCCGATTCGCCCCGGCCGTTCGCGTGAATCGCTCGGCGGCGCCCGCGAAGACGATCCTCTTCAATCCCCGATCGTCGACATGCTCGTCCCCCCCAATTCCTCGCAAGAAACGATCCTCGGCAAGGACCGCCCCGACGGCACCATCCCCGTCATCCTCCCCGCCGTCATCCCCCACTAGCTCCAACCCCAATTCGGGGACGGTTTAGTTCTTGATTGGGCGAGGGGATGTCCAGATGGCGGAGGAGTGCGGGGGGAGATGGGCCTTGGTGCCGGTGAGGGTGATGCCGGTGTCGAGCAGGAGTGGGGTGAGAGTGCTGGGTGGCGAGGCGAGGTCGACGTCGATTTCGGAGTCGCCGACGTTGTGGAGTACCAGCGCCGACTCGGTCTTCGTGTTGCGCGTGAACGCCAGCAGCGCGTCGTTGTCGCGGGCCGGTTGCAGTAGCTCCAACGATCCTTCGCGCAACGCTGTCGACGAGCGGCGCGCCGCGATCCAGCGCCGATAGCTCTGCCAGACTGAGTTGGGCTGCGCGCGTTGCGTGGCGACGTTTCGCGACTGCCAACCAGGAGCAAGGTCATACCAAGGTGCGCCGCTCGTGAAGCCGGCGTTGTTGGTGCCGTCCCAAGGCATCGGCGTGCGCTTGGCTTCATCGCCGTTACCTCGACCTTGCGTGATGCCGACCTCTTCGCCGTAGTACAAAAACGGCGCGCCCGACAGGGTCATCAACAGCGCTGGCGCCTGCCGCAATCGCGCACCGACATTCGCAAGCCCATCGAGCATCGACGCCAAACGCGGCATGTCGTGATTGGTGAGAAACGGTGCATCGAGTGCGCCCGCCGGATACTCGCGCCGCATGTCGTCGAGCGTGCTGCGCACCGCCAGCGCATCGCCACTTTGCAGCGCCTTGACCAGCGCGCTCGCCAGCGGAAAGTTGAAGCTGGCCGGCAACTCGTCGCCACCCGGTACGCGCTCGGTCGAACCGAAGTACGCCGCGATCTTGTCGGTGTCGCTCCAGTTCTCACCCACCAGCAGCGCGTCTGGCTTCACACTGCGCACGTAGCGAGAGAAGCTACGCCAATACTCGTGCGTTTCGGGGCAGTCAGCCTGCTGTCCATCGCCGCACTCGATGATGTGTTTGGCTGCATCCAGGCGGAACCCATCCAGGCCAAGATCGAGCCAGTACTTGGCGGTCGCTTCCATCTCGGCGCGCACCGCCGGGTTTGTCAAGTTCAAGTCGGGCATGCCGCCCCAGAACAGACCGAAGTAGTACGCATCGCCCAGCTTGTGCCACGTGCGATTGTTGCCGCCCCATGGCTGCGTCCATCCCGGATCGTCCTTGCGCCATGAGTACCAGTCGCGCTTGGCCGATGTCGGCGACGACGCCGAGTCCACGAACCAAGGGTGCTGCGCGCTGGAATGATTGATGACGAAGTCGACGATCACACGAATGCCGCGCTTGTGTGCTTCGGTCAGCAGCAGCTTGAAGTCATCCAACGTGCCGTAATCGGGATTGATGGCGCGATAGTCGGTAACGTCGTAGCCGTGATAGCTCGGTGACGCGAATACCGGCATCAGCCACAGACCGGTCACGCCCAAATCGTTGCCGCCGTCTGGATTGCCATCGTTCAATTCGTCGAGCCGAGCGATCAGCCCGCGCAGGTCGCCGATACCATCGCCGTTGGAATCCTGAAAGCTGCGCACGAACAGTTCGTAGAACACCGCATCGCGCGCCCACTGATTGCTCCAGGGTGGCCCGGCATCGCTGGGTTGAGCGCTTGGTGGTCGTGCGGCCGCATCGGCCGATTCGCTGGGAGCGCTTCGAGGGGCGCAGCCCGAAGCTGCCAAGAGCAACGAACAGGTGACGATTGTTGCAACCGAAAGGAGGCATGGTTTTGTGTATCGCATGACGCGTATTCTAGCGCCGGGCCGAGACACCAGATGCCGACCTTCGACACCGTGCGCCGCGCCGCGCTGATGCAAGACTTGCTCCGCCAGCTTCTGGGCCGGCCGGTCGATCTGTTGCCGTTCGATGCCGTGAAAGATGCGCTGGGGTTGTCACATTTGGTCGATCGCGGAGTGCAAGAGGTGCCGCTGTCGTCGATCGTCGGTACCGTCGGACGCGAGCGCGAGTTCAATCGCTCGTTTCTGCCGCGCGAGGAGGAGCTGCGTCATCGCTGGCAGGAGCTGGATGCGCTGGTGGAGGGGCATCGCGGTTTTCCGCCGGTAGAGCTGTATCGCGTGCAGGATGCGTACTTCGTGGTCGATGGCCATCATCGCGTGTCGGTGGCGCGCGCCCACGACAGCCCTACGATCGAGGCGCGCGTGATGGAATTCGTGACGCCTGTGCCGCTGGCCCCCGATGAATCGCTCGAGGACGTGCTGCTCAAGCGTGGCATGTCGGGGTTTTTGGAAGCTACCGCAATCCCCACTGAAGATGCGGAAGCGTTTCGTTGTTCCACCCCCGATGGGTATGAGCGCCTGCTCGAACACATCGCCGGACATCGATACGTGCTGGGCACCCGCTTGCAGCGAGAGATCCCGTGGAGCGAAGCGGTCGCCTCGTGGCGGAAAAACGTCTTCGAGACCATGACGGCAGCGATCCATGCCGGCGGTGTGATGGAGGAGTTCCCCGAGTTGACGTCGGCCGATATGTATCTGGTCGTGATGGACCATCTGTACTACTTGCGACAGGTTCAGGGCGGCGAAGCCGGCGTTTCGGCCGACGACATTCGGACCGCAGCGGGTTACGCCGCGACATCCACCGGAGGCTTGAGCAAGTTGGCCGGTTGGTGGCGACGGCTGCGCGGCGACAGCTAACCTTCGTTACGCCGCTGCGCGCACGCCGGCCGCGCGCCGGCCATAAATCCACTCGAACAATGGCGAAGCCATCAGCGTGGTGATCACCGCCATCATCACCATCATCGTGAACAGCGTCGGTGTGATTACCCCTTGTTCCAGGCCAATGTTGAGGATGATCAACTCCATCAACCCGCGCGCGTTCATCAACA
>CAZAHQ010000244.1:0-6369 GCA_964484415.1 uncultured Acidobacteriota bacterium
CACGTGCGCTGATGTGTCGCGGCTGCGGCCTTGCCGAAGGGTGCAGCTCGTGTTCGATCAGCCTGACGTGGCACCAGGTTGGAGCGCGGCTGCGATGCCACTACTGCGGCCATCAGCGTCCGCGCCCGGTCGTCTGTTCGACCTGCGGATCGCCACACCTGGCGGATGTCGGTAGCGGAACTCAACGGGCCGAGGAAGAGCTTGCGGAAGCGCTGCCTGGAATCGCGATCGCAAGACTCGATCGCGACACGGTGCGCAATCAGCGCACGCTGACCGACACGCTCGAAGGGTTCGCGCGCGGCGAGCTGCAGGTCTTGGTTGGGACGCAGATGATTGCCAAGGGGCATCACTTCCCGCGCGTCACGTTGGTGGGTGTGCTGTCTGCCGACGCGGCGCTGCGGATGCCCGACTTTCGCGCTGCCGAACGGACGTTCCAGCTACTGACCCAGGTGGCCGGCCGCGCGGGTCGGGGTGAGTTGCCCGGCACGACGATCGTCCAGGCGTTCTCACCGGATCATCCGGCGCTGCAAGCGGCGCTGACCCAACAGTACGAACCGTTTGCGGCGCGTGAATCGGCAGCGCGTGAGTTGTTGCGCTATCCGCCTGCAGCGGCACTCGGTTTGGTGCTGGTACGCGATACCGACCAGGCGCGCGCATTCCAACGGGCCACCGCACTTGCAGACTCGATTCGCGCCGCCGGCGAGGGAGTTGTTGCGGTGCTCGGCCCGACCGCCGCGCCGCTCGCTCGGCTACGCGATCACTGGCGCGTTCAGATTCTGGTGCGTGCTCGCCGACGGGCGCGGGTCGGTGCCGCGATCCGCGCGGCGGTCCATCAGTTGATCGGCAAAGACGGCGCGCTGCCGGGTTGGCTCGTGATCGACATCGATCCACACTCACTGCTGTGAATGCGGACTGGACGCTGGATCGACTAGCGGGCTACCGCGGCAGTGTGCGGTGGGTCGGTGTAGGATCCCCTCGTCGATCGGGCGCGTCACCAGTGTTCTCTTCGACCTTCAGACCCGCGAGGGTCGACGTTCGCAGGAGGTTTACATGCTGCTACGGTCCCTGTTCCGAGCCGCAATCGTTGTCAGCCTTGGCGCGGCTATGTGGTTGTCATCAGGATGCGCGAGTTCGAGTTCCAGCCTGCCCCAAGAAGAGGGACTCAACCCGCGTTTGACCCGCTTTGCATATCTGGAAGAAGGGAAGCTCGTGACGCTCGCCGCCGACACCGAGGCGACGCGCAATCGTGACAAGCAAAAGGTGATCCCGGTCGCAATCGTGATCGCCAACAACGGCCTGCCGCGACTCACGCTGACGCGCGAATCGCTCACCTTGATCGATGATCAAGGCCGTCGTTACGCCATGGCGAGCGTTCCCGAAGGGCGAGCGATCGGTGCGCTGGCGATCCATGACTACCGACAGAGTGAGTACTTTCTGGGCGTGCTGTCGAACAGATTCACCGCGCATACGTTCCTCAGAACGGTCTTCTTCCCGATTCCAGTCACCGAACGCGGATTCGAGCAACGGGGTCTGTTGCAAGAACACACCGAGTTGCCCAGGCAGAGTTGGACCTACGACATCGTCTACTTCCCGCATCCCGAGGGCTCGATACTGGGGCGCAAGTTCGAGTTGTGGCTCAACACCAAGGAGTTGGAGCAGCCGGTTTTCGTGAAGTTCGCTGTGCGTTGATCTGCCGCGGGGTCGCGGTGACAATCGCCGCGTGACGAGCTTGATCAAGACACTCGTGCATGGGATTACCGACCCACGTCAGGCGCTGGAGGCGGGGGCGTTGGGCGTGGATGGCGTGGTCGTTCAAGTCGGTGGTGAAGGACCGTTAGCCGTCGAAGCGGAGCGAGCTACTGCGATTGCCGCTGCCCTTCCGCCGCTCGTGGCGCGGCTGGCGATCGTACCCGCGGGTGTTCACCTGCCATGCGGTTTCACGATCGCTGTTACCGTCTTCGAGGATGAAAGACCTCCCGGCGCTGGCTCTCATTTCGCGATCGTGCCGCCGGAGATCGAGGATCTCGAGCGCGTGCCGGTCGACCTCGACGGGATCTGGGTGATACCGCGCCGCAATCACCCGCTGCCTCACGATCTGGCTCGGATCGAGCGGTTTGCACGCAGGGCGCGCGTGCTGCTCGAAGCTCCCGACCATTCGAGCGGATTGGAGGCCACGCTGAGGCTGACACGTCCGTATGCGATCGTCTTGGGTGCAGCGATCTGGTTTGGGCCGGGGATTTGCGACATGGACAAACTGGAAGAGGCGTTGGCGGTGGTGGCGCGGACGAACAAGCAACTTTTGCGTTAGTGAATCAACGCGCGGAGGGCGCCCCTGTATCGGCGTCTCCGACCGAAGCACGCGGTCGTCGAACCAGCTTCCGACCGCACCAAGCGCAACCGCGCCACTTGGGGGAGACCCCCCAGCTGCACTTCGGACAGGGGACTTTGAACTCGACATCCCACGACAGCCGTTCTCGGCAGTGTGGGCAAAACCGCGCGTAGATCGGTACCCCTTTGCGGCAACTCGGGCACTTTCCGCGGCATTCAGCCGGGTCCTTACCTTCTCGAAAACGAGAGAACTCCGTGCCGCACCAGCCACAGAACTTCCAGACCGGGCTGCGTTCCCACAAGCAGCGCGGGCATCGTCCGGGCAGCCGGTCGGACCAGATCAGCTTCTTTCCGTCCGCGCATTCGGGGCAGTACCGCATGTGAGTGATCAGATCGCTGCCGCATGTCGCGCAGACACGGCGGATGTCGTAGTACGCATCCATCAATCGTTCCAGATCGCGGCCGCGCTTGGGGACGTGCGCTTCCTCGAGTGCGCGCTTGAGCGCCTCCATCGATGGAAACCGTTCTCGCGGATCACGCGCCAGAGCGCGCAGCAAGACCGGTCGCAATCCTTCGGGAACACCACCGAGCTGCCGGGACAACGCACGACGATTCAAACGCAGGATTCGATAAGCGATGATCGCCGTCTTGGCGTCGCCCCAAGGTGTGATTCCGGTCAGCATCTCGTGTAGCACAACGCCGAGTGCGAAGACGTCGGTGCGCGCCGTCGACTTGCCGCGCATCTGCTCGGGGGGCATGTAAGCCAACGTCCCCGCACGCGTCCCTGTTTGGGTCGAGAAACCAAGATCGTGCGCGATACCGAAATCGCAGAGTATCGGCCGCCGGCTGCGCCGGTCGAGGATGATGTTGGTTGGGGTGAGATCGCGGTGAACCAACCCCTCGCGATGGATGACATCGAGCGCGTCGGCAATTTCGAACGTGAGCTGTGCAGCAACGAAGGCCGGGAGCTTGCGGTGAAAGTCGAGGAAGTCGAAGAGTGTCGGCCCTTCCAAATAGTCCATGACCAGAAACAACCGACCGCGTGCGTCCTCGCCCACCTCACGCACGCGCACCACGCCGGGATGCGAGAGAAAGCGTAGTCCGCGCGCCTCGCGCAGCAACGATTCATCACCGAGTCGATTGGCTACTTTCACGGCGCAAAGATCGCGTTGAATGCGATCCCGACACAAAAAGACGCGCGCAAAGCCACCACTCCCCAACTCATTGAGGATTCGATACCGCCTGGCGTTATCGACGAACTGATCGAGAACCACGGAAACCCCGAGCCTTTCCCCTAGGAGCGGCGAGGCGCTGGTGATCCTCGATGAGCGACTACGAACCCGCAGGGTCAAGCTCGCCGCGCAGCCTATCGGCGACGGCATTTGCAGCCAGTACAGCTAGGCCGATCAAGAGCCCCGGGAACGTTGCAACCCACCACGCGCGAAACAACACGCCGCGGCCGTCGGAAAGGATGTTACCCCACGAAGGCTCTGGTGGTGCGACGCCAAATCCAATGAAAGACAGTGAGGACTCCAACAGCAGGAAACCACCGAGTCTCATTCCTGCGGCCACGAGCAAAACACCCAGCGCATGAGGCAACAGGTGTCGCCAGGCGGCGCGTGTGCGTGAGGCCCCCGAGGCGAGAGCCGCCGACCACAGGTCGGACGTCGTGATCGAAACCACTTCGGCGCGAACCAAGCGCGCCATCGCAGGCCATCCGGTGACTGCCAGAATCGCCGCGATCCCAAGCGGGCCGGGTCGCAGCACCGAGGACAAAGCGAGTGCTACCAGGAGCATCGGTAGTGCGAGCAATGCATCTCCGGACCGCCGGGTCGACAACGAGACCCAACGCGGGGCGACAGCCCCGACCAAACCTGCCACCGCTGCAAGCAAAGCAGCGCCCAGAATTCCCAAGGCGGCGATCGCGAGTGACGTCCTCGCGCCGTAGACCAGACGTGCCGACAGATCGCGGCCTTGGATGTCGGTTCCAAGCCAAAAGTACAGGTGGTCGTAGGTCGGCAGTCCGTCCGGCCCGGATCGCAAGCTCTTGCGTGCGACCGTCACTCGGCGGGGGCCGCGCCGGTACGAAACGCTCTCGGCACCGATCTCGACATCGTTGAGCACGACCCCTGGTTGCGAAGCGTCGCTTCCGGCAATTGGAAGCCGCGAGCCATCGACCGCGATCAGTGCCGGAACGCGGCTCAGCGGCGGCAGCAGCGACAAGGCCGGTGGATCGAGTCCTTGGCGCACTTCCTCTGGTGTTTGAATCGACAGGGTCAGCATCGTGGTCAGGAATGCGATGCCGAGCGCGTAACGCCACGGGCGCTGTCGGATCACGCGTCGATTCCTTCTCGGCGCCAGCGGGGGTCGACCCACACGGCGATCGCTTCGGAGACGGCACCTCCCAGCAACACTGCAGTCGCCAGAATCAACAAGCTGCCGACAGCCAATGGCAGGTCGCGACCCAGCAGTGCGGAGATCTGCAGTTGGCCGAGCCCAGGCCACGCGAACACGTCCTCGACGATGGCGGTACCTCCCGCCAGCGCGGGCAACGAAAGACCCAACAAGACGATCGAAGGATGGAGGGCGCGACGGAGGGCACGCCGCACAACCTGGCGTTCGTCGACACCCAAGCATCTGAGGGCGCGTGCACTTGGCACCGTGAGCTCTCTCTGTAGGGCTGCAGCATGATGTCGTGCGACCACCGCTGAAGCGGGCACGCCCAGTGTCAGCGCCGGCAGCAGAAGGTGGCGAAGCCGGGCGAGCAGCGTATCGGGCTGCATCGCATCGGTGAGTCCACCGCTGGGCAACCACCCGAGCCAATTGGCGAACACCAGCAATCCCATGAGTCCAAGCCAGAACGAGGGCATGGCGTCCAGGGCCGGCAACAGGCGTTCGACGACCATACGGGACAGACTGCGCGGTCGCAGCGCGGCCCGCGTGCCGAACCACCAGCCGAGCGAGAAAGCGATCAGTACCGCACTCCCACCTAACCAAACGCTGGGTAGTAGTCGTTCGGCGACGAGTCCGCGAACCGGACGTGCGTGTTGGATCGAAACTCCGAAATCGCCTTGCAACGCGTGCGAAACATATTGGGCGTAGCGCTGAGGCAGGCTTCCGTCTAATCCGAGGGCTTCACGCTGTCGGGCCCGGTCCGCCGGTGTGAGTCGCGGGTCGTCGTTTGGGAAGGCGTCTCCCGGAGCGAGGCCCAACAACGCAAACGAAAGCGACGCCAGCAACAACAACGTGGCCACAGCCCCTGCCAAGCGGCGCGTGAGCGCGAGGCTTAGTGCGGCGAGAGCCACCAGGTCTCCACGCCGTTCAGGATATCGGTGGAGATCAACGTCTCGGTGCCGTGCACGTCGCGTCGGACGCCCACCAGATAGCGTGGGCGGAACAGCAGCGTGTACGGCTGCTCGCTGGCGAACAAACGCTCCCAGCGATGCCACAGGGCGGCTCGCGCCGCGTCGTCGCGCGTGTCGCGTGCTTGGAGCGCGAGTGCATCGGCGTCGGGATGGATCCATGTGCCGTAGTTGTTGCCGTCTCGCGGGGTCGCGTTGATGTGCAACATCTCCGTCATGTCGACACGGGTCGGCGCGACCCAACCGCCGATCCATGCATCCATCTCGCGGCGGCCGACGGTCTGGAAGAACGACGAGTTCTCGATCGGCGTCACGGTCATCGCGATCCCTAGTTTGGACAGGTCGCGTTGGATCAAGTCGGCCGCTTGTCTTCGCAGGGCGTTACCTGCTTGCACCAGAACCGTGATCGCGAATGGACGGCCGTTTCTGTCGATCGTTCCATCACCATCGGTATCGTTGAACCCGGCCTCGGTCAACAGCGCGCGCGCTCGAACCGCGTCATAGGGTGGTGATGCCAGTTGCGGATCGTGCTCCGGGAGCGGCGCCAGAATCGGCGTCGCCGGAACTTCACCTTCGCCGACCAACAGAGTATCCACAATCGAATTTCGATCGATCCCCAAGGTCAGCGCGAGCCGTACCCGAGCATCGCCAAGCAGCGGATGGGGATGAGCCAGCGCCA
>CAZAHQ010000245.1:0-6339 GCA_964484415.1 uncultured Acidobacteriota bacterium
CCATGAGTTGGCCACCGGGTCAAAACCCGCACCGCTCTGCAATGAGCCACTCACGCCGTTGCCGCCCCACACCAACATTCGATTGCCGGTCC
Organism: uncultured Acidobacteriota bacterium; assembly: GCA_964484415.1. Taxonomy (GTDB): domain Bacteria; phylum Acidobacteriota; class Polarisedimenticolia; order J045; family J045; genus JANNUT01. Next base: position 93 of record CAZAHQ010000245.1, read on the forward strand.
ACAGAGCCGTGTGTGCGTTGCGTGCGGCCGGCGCCATCGTCAACGACGTAGCGGTCCAGAGCCCTGTGATCGGATCGAAGGAACTGCCGGTGTCGAACAGCGTGTTGAGCGCTTGTCCACCCCATACCACCATGCGGGTGCCTGTCCACACGCCGGTGTGCCCCGATCGTGGTGTTGGTGCGCCTGTGGGGAGCAAGCGCTGCCACACATCGAACTGTGGCTTCCAACGATCACCATCGTTGTAGTAGACAACGTTGCCGATGGCATCACGCGTCTCGCCGCCCCACACGATCATCTCGGTACCGGTCCACACGGCGCTGTGACTCATGCGCGCGCGCGGTCGACCCGGAAATCCCAGCGCAACCCAAGTATTGGTGACGGGGTTGTAGCGCGCGCCGTTGTTCCAGACGGTGGGGATGAACAGCTCCAGATTGGCGCCGCCCCAGATGATCATCTCGCTGCCGGTCCAGACCGCACTGTGTCCAAGACGCGACAGATCACCGAGCATCGTGGGGCGACTCATGCTTTGCCATGTATCGGTGGCGGGGTTGTAGCGCGCACCGTCTTCGAGCGTTTGCGGATAGTCCTTTCCGGCCCACACGATCATTTCGGTGCCGGTCCAGATGGCGGTGTGCCCGGCGCGTCCCGTCGGTGCGCCGACGTCGTTGATCGACGACCACGTGTCGGTGGCCGGATCGTAACGCGAGCCGGATCGCAGATAGTTACCTTCCAGACCGCCCCAGATGATCATCTCGCTGCCGGTCCAGATCGCTGTATGGCCAACACGTCCCACGGGTGCGTTGCCGCCGATCGGAGACCAACTATCGGGTGTACACGGTGCGTCCTGCAGCGTGGGGAGATTCACTCTTGGAGTGACGGGGCTTACTGCAGCAAACCGATCGCGCGCGCTGTTCCACCATTGGTCGAACGACACACCCTGCAGCAACGCAGGCGTTACGGCCTCACGCAACAACGCATCGACCAGCGCTGGCCGCACCATCGCCTCGACGATCGAGACGGGGTCGTTGTCGAGCGCTCGCCACATCTCGAGCAAGCGCTGACGATCGCGACTGCGCCGCGCGATGCTGTCGAGCGAACGTTGAAGCTGCTGATCGTCGATCGTTATCGAGAACAGCGTTTGCAACGCCTGCTGTTTTCGCAGCGTATCGAGCGCGCGTTCGCGGAGGAGATCGTCGGAGAGCACGTCGCTGACAGCGGGTTGCTTCCCGGCGTTGTGCACCGGCCAGAGGCGATGCGCCATGCGCACCGCCTCCAACCGGCGCAACACCGAAATGCGGTCCTCCTGAGCGAAGGTCATGGCCGGCGGCAACAGAGCGACAATTAGCGTTGCGAGCGCTAGGAGAGGAGGGAGGGGTCGAGGAGTGCCGCTGGCCATGCAGGGACGGTAGCCGGTTTGCGCAGGCCTCGCGTGATGAAACCGATGGTTGCGCGGTAGCTGAGCCGCACGCTAACCAAGATTTACCGCGCGTTTGCGAAAACGGACGGGCGCTGACCGAAACTTCACATTGCAAACAGATCACTCGACAGTAGCGCGACGATTGGGCCAAGATGCTCCGGGCGTTCCGGTCTGTATTTTTCGCACGAGCCCGGAGAGGGAAGCCATGAAGCAGAATCTCTGGTTGGTGGCGGCACTCGCATTCACATTTGGCTGCACACGCACGGCAGCGCCGATTCGCGAGGCACGCTCGCTGGCTGAGGCGCGCACGCTCGCTGCCAGCGAATCGCGCGCGATTCTGATCGGCGTGTCGACACACGGTTGCGCACCGTGCAAGGCGTTCGACCACGCGTCCACAAGCGACAACGACGTGCGCGGAGCGCTCGCAAGCGTGATCCTGATTCGCTCGGCGCCGGACGGTGCACCCGACCTCGAACTCTGGCGCCAAAGCGTGTCGGGCTACCCGACATTCATCCTGCTCGACCGCGAGGGTAGAGAGATCGATCGCTGGAGTGGATTCGGTGGAGCCCATGAATGGCGACGTGAGTTCAACAACGCACTCGCCCAAGACATCAGGCTCGATCAGTATCGTGCTCGGCACGAGCGCGAGCCCACGGTTGCATCCGCACTGCGACTGGCACGAATCGCCGATGACTCCGGCGATCAGCTCTTGCGGTTGAAGTACCTCGATCAAGCGCTGACGCTGCCAGGCGAGAAGCCGGGGGAACTTCGACGCGAACAACTCAGCACGCTGATCGCTGCCGGCTTTGTCCATCAGAAAGAAATTCCAGACTACGACCAGCGACTGATCGAGGCTGGCTTGGGCGCTCGTGACGCGTGTCGCGCCGACGCCGACTGTTTGCTTACGCTTGCCCTGATCGTTACGGACCGGCAGCTCTGGAGTAGTACGCAAGGAACGGTGATCGAGTCGCTGCTCACCGCGCTGCCGGCCCAACTCAACCCAAAGCAGGAACGTCGACGCGTCTCACTTCGCGCCCGGACTGTTTGGATGCTCCAGCACGACCAGGCGGCGGCACTGGCGCTGTGGCAACAGCATCTCGAGACGCAGCCTCGCCCCGGCCTGGACTCGGCACTCGAGTTCGCCGCGTGGGCGTTCGAGGAACGAATAGGCTTCGCGCCGGTCGAAGCGGCTTGCCTCGCTGCACTCGAGACGGCAACCGAACCCCAGAAGCAGGCCGCGCTGCTCGACGCGATCGGTGAAGCCCGTTTCAATCTTGGCCGGGTCAGCGAAGCGATCGAGGCGATGGATCGTGCTGCGGCGCTCGAACCGACGAACCCTCGGCACGCTGAAGCGCGCGATGCCTGGCGTGCGTTGTCCGCGAAGCGACCGACCACTCCCGCGATGCTCTGAAGAGCGCTTGTGGCTGTGAACGCTTCACCTGCTTCGGCGGGCCGAAGTGACTCAGCCTGCACGCCGGCATCGAATCCGGAACACCGGACCGGGACCTGGAGCCAACAGTTCGAGAGAGCCGCCGTGCGCTTCAACCAGCGAGCGCGCGATGGCAAGACCCAGTCCACTCCCGCCACGTTCTCGCGCGGTCGTGAAGAACGGCGTGAACAGCTTCGCCGCGTTCGCATTCGAGACGCCGGAACCGGTGTCGGCTACATCGATCATCACGAAGCTATCGTCGAGAACAACCTGCACCGAAGTCGTGACCGCATTGCCGCCATGCGTACGTGAGTTCTCCAGCAGCGAGGTCAGCACACCGTCAAGAACTGGCTCCTCCATGGCGATCGATACGGGAGGTCCTTCGACCTCCACCGAGAGGCCGCTTTCACGAAGGCGCACGGCAACCGAGTCGGCAACGACCCTCGCGTTGCACGAACCGCCGGCAGGTTTGGCCACATCGGCGTGGGCGAAATCGATCAACCGCTGCACGAGACGCTCGAGTCGAGCACCAGCTTGGGAGACGCTCCCGAGAAATCGGCTGCGTTCCTCCTCGGTCATTGTGGCGTTGTGGTCGTGAAGCAGTTCCATCGCGCCGCGAATCGTGGTGAGCGGCGTCTTGAACTCGTGTGACACGTGATCGGCGAAACTGCGGATGTAGTCACCCCGTTGTTCGAGCGTGCGAGCCATGCTTGCAAGGGCCGCTGAAAGCCGCGCGATCTCGGCAATACCGGGGCGATCGACCTCCCGCACTGCACCTTTCTCTCCCGCTTCCGCGCGACGAGCCTGTTCCACAAGCGCGTGAAGCGGTCGTGCTACGGTCAGCGAGACGAGCAGGCTGATCCCCACCACCACGCCAAGCAAAATAGCCGCGGCGAGTAGCAGTGGCCGGCGGTTGAGCCACAACGCTTTGGAAATGTCCATCGGAGTACGCGAGAGAATGACGGCTCCGACAACCTCATCTCCGACACGCACTGGAAGCGCTACGAAGACTCGGTAACGCTGACCTCGGCTCATCGATTCGAGCGCGGGGCGTCCAGACGCGGGGGTTCGTTCGCGGAGAAGGCTCACGCGCTGCCCCCTGAGCGCAGCGGCCACTTCTGTGCGATCCGCGAGCGAAAGCCCAGCCTCGCTTCCCGACGTGGCGACCACGATACCGTGGCGATCGACCACACGAACTCCCGAGAGCGTCTCGCGCGATGCTGCTTGGAGCACGGTTGTGATTCGCAACCCGGCGGCCGCTGCGGCGACGTCTGCCTCCGTTGTCGCGGGCTGCGCTGGAGCCGCGGGTGGCAGGATGCGGTCGCGTTGCAGGTCGATGCGCGGCGAGGCGGCGCGCAGTGTTTCTTCATCGAGCGGTTCGATCGGTTGAGGAGGGCCGAGTTCGCGGCGATACGCTTCGCGAACGAGCGCACCTTGGGCGAGCAGTTGCGCCTCGGTTCCCCTGACGAGTTCGTTCTCGTAAAGGTGCAGCATGGCGACGAGTCCAAGCGGCAGCAGCAAGATCAGCAGATTGACGATCAACAGGATCGTGCGGAGCTGCGGATACCAACGCACTCTCGCGGTGTCAGGCACAGGTTCCTACCCTGTATCCGACTCCGCGCACGGTTTCGAGTGGCTCACCGCCGGCCTCCGCGAACTTGTCGCGAATTCGCCGCACGTGGCTGTCGATCGTTCGATCCGAAACATGGGTCGGCTCCTTGTAGGCGGCATCCATCAGCGCCTCGCGCGAGAACACGTGGCCTGGGCGCGCGAGCATCACTCTCAGCAAGCTGCATTCGACAGCCGTGAGCGACACCTGCTTGCCGTCCCACGCGGCTTGGTGCTGGTCGAGGTCGAGGCTCAACTTGCCGCGTGTCATGACCGGCCTCGCCACCGGCTCGCGTGGGGCCGCATGGGAGCGTCGCAATAACGCTCGTACGCGTGCCACGAGTTCGCGCGGGCTGAACGGCTTCGCGACGTAGTCGTCGGCGCCGATCTCCAAGCCGACTACCTTGTCGATCTCATCGGACTTCGATGAGAGAAAGAGGATCGGTACGTTCGACCGGAGGCGAACATGTCGGCAAACCTCGGTCCCATCCAGCTCGGGCATCAGGATGTCGAGGATCAGTAGGTCGGGCTTGGATTCGGTGAAGAGCCGGAGCGCCTCCGCGCCGTCGCCTGCTTCTACGCACTCGATATTCTCGCGACGCAGCGCAAATCGGACGACCTCGCGAATGTGAGGATCGTCGTCGGCGATCAGGACGGTAGTCGGGCGACTCATGCCGGGAATATTAGGGCCGGATTGCCCTCTGCACCGAATCTGCACGAACTCTCCTGGAAGGAGGCACTCGCAGCGCAACGTCGCGGCGCACTGTCTGGTTGTGACAAGGAGACTCGAATGTTGCACCGCATGATCGCGATCATCGTTATCTTTCTGGGATTGACCGCAGCCTGGTTCGCTCTGGCTGGAAGCGTGCTCCACAGAACCTGGAATACAGACGACCGGCTCAAGAACGAGGTCGCCGCACTGTGGGGTGACCAACAGGAGCAGACGTCGCCCGAGATCCGGTTTTTGCGGCCGCAGAAGGTTACCGACACCGAGACCGTCGAGGACCCTGTGACCAAACAGAAGTCCCTCGTGACCCGTGAGCGCGAGGTCGAAGTGGAGGAGCCGCAGATTCTCGACGGGTCCAAGATTGCGGTCGGCCTCTCCCTCGAGCAACGCAAGAAGGGACTCTTGTGGTACTCGACGTACGGCGTCGACTTCGAGGCCGACTACCTCTATGTACATGACAGCGATCAAGCCGGTGCCGTCGAGATCACGTATCGCTTTCCAACAACGCTTGCGATCTACGATCGATTCCGCTTCGAGGTGAACGGCGTGATGGACCCCTCGATCGTTCCGGTCGATGACGGTGGCGTCAAAGTAGTGCGAGCACGTGTGCCGGTGACGAAGGGCAGCCGCATTCCGTTCACCGTTGCCTATGCCTCGCGCGGGCTTGATGGATGGCGCTACTCCTTCGGCAAGAACGTGAATCGTGTGAAGAATTTCGAGCTTGCACTCACGACAGATTTTTCCGCGATCGACTATCCAGCCGGGACGATTTCGCCGCAGACAAGTGAGCGGGTGGGTACAGGCTGGAAGCTGCGTTGGGTTTCGGACAACTTGATCTCCGGCTTCGCGATCGGAATGGAAATGCCGCGGCGGATCAACCCGGGCCCGCTTGCCGCCGAGATGACCTACTTCGCGCCGGTCTGCTTGTTCTTCTTCTTCGTATGGATGTTTGTGATCACGCTGATGAAGAAGATCGAGCTACATCCAATGAACTTTCTGTTTCTCGGCGAAGCGTTTTTCGCCTTCCACCTGTTGTTTGCGTACTCGGTGGACCATATCGACGTGG
>CAZAHQ010000246.1:0-6301 GCA_964484415.1 uncultured Acidobacteriota bacterium
CCAGCGCGAGTAGCGCAACAGCAGGCTACCTGTGCCGCGCCCATCGAAGATCGGCGACTCGATGAATGCCGTCCCGCGATCGACATCGCCGCTCTTGGGATCGAATCCTGGGCCGACCGGCGGATTGCCGGTAACCCAGCAGGTGACACCAGGTGTCGCGGTGGTGTCGTCCTCCGGTTGCACAGGTCCAGCGGTGGGATCGGTGACGCCGTTTGGATTGGCGCGCACGAACAGCCCGGCCGGCCGTGCGTCACCGCCTGCCGTCCAACCCTTGTTGGTTTCCATGTCGTCGGTGAAGACGGTGACATCTCCGGTTTGGCCGATCGGTACACTGAAGGTGCTGTCGGCGCGCGAGCCATCGTTCCAGCGTGTGGTGAGCCGGAAGATCGCCGCGCCGCCACAGTTGCTGCCGGCGCGAACCGTGAAGTGCGGTGCGAGTGAACGTACCGTCGCGCCACTGGCAGCACTCGGAAAGTCGGCTACCGGATCGAGCACCGAAACACCCGGGGTGTCGCTGCTCAAGATTCCGCTGATCGCTGAAGCCGTGCTCGCGGTGCTGTTGATCACATCGATCTTCAGCGTGACGGTTTCGTTGAGGTCCAAAGCCCCATTGTTGTTGGCATAGGTGAGATTGGAGTCGTCGAGCAGGTACGACTTGTACTTGACCTTGCCGCCCACGCCGGGAGTGTCCTCGCCGCAGAACGAGAGATCGTCGACGTAAAAACCGGCATCGACCGTTCCCACATCGGAGGTCAGTTGGAAGCGCACATAAACTTCCGATTCGTTGTCGACCAGATTGGAGACATCGAGTCGGATCGGGACCCAACTGGTGTCACGCCCAAATCCCTCCCACGCGGTGTTCCAGGCACCGGTGGCTCCCAATCGAATCTGTACGCGCGCAATGTCGTAACCTGGTTCGCTGCGCAGCCAGCGCGCAAAGCGAAGCTCGGTGTGGCGCAGCGACGATAGATCGTAGGGGCCGGCCACCAGCCGGTAGTCAGAGCTGTCGGTGTACGTGCCTGACAGGTTCGTGCCGTAGACGTTGCTACCGGTGTACGCCGCATTCGGTCCGCCGACACCGGCGCTCGCCGGAATGCCGAACGCCCAACCACCAGCCGTGCTGCCGTTGTCGATTTGCCAGCCTGGATTGGTGTCGAGTGATTCGGCGACGAACGGACAGCTAGGCAATCCTTTCGTGATTCGCAGCGTGAGGCTCGAGGACGGCGCGCACAGAGACTCGTTCGCCGCAAAGGCGACGTTGAGCGTCACGACATGTTGATCGGGTGCTCCGGGCGCGACTTGCAGTTGCAAACCCGACGCCGTGGCCGTCGCGCCAGCGGCGACAGCGCCGAACGACAGGTTGCCGTTGAGCACTGTGACGTATGGGTCGGCACTGGTGACCGTTGCCACCAAACCGGTGAGCGACTCGCCGGTAACGTACGCATCGAGCGATGCATTGAGAGTTTCTCCGGGATCGGCCTGCCCGTCGCCATCGCCGGTTGGATCGGAGACAACCAGTTTTGCGGCAGCAACGCCACGTGACCCGTTGGGCACGAGCTTCAGATCGCGGGGGACGGGTGTGAACTCGACCTGAGTCGACCAACTCTGCGAGCGATAGCCGCTTCGGTTGACCTGCAGCGTGTAGGTTCCAGGCCGGACGAACCACTCGTAGCGGCCGTGCAGCGGTTCGGATATGCGCGGCGTTTCGTTGTGCGTAAACGTGATCTCGCCCAGTTTCACCGTGGACGACAGCGGTGCACCAGTGCAGGCATCGACGACATGGCCGGTCAACCGGCTGCGATCGAGGAGTTGAAAGAAGTAGCGCCAGCCGGCACGCGCGCGCTGAACCGTGCTGTTGCGCCACGTGGCGTAATCGGGCTGAAATCCTTGTGTGCTGGTATTGAGTTCGAACGTGACACCGACCGTACCGAGGTCGCCGTAGAACCAATCCGACATTTCGCCGTCGACTTCGTACAACAACTCGGGAGCCGATCCGAAGCGGTACCAGGTGTTGGGTCCATCGCCAATCATCTTGGTCGACACTTCGTTGGCCATTTCGCGGATGAACTGCAGGTCCGGGTTGTTGGGAAATTCGTTGGTGCAGCCGAACGGATGGAGCGCCAGTTCGCTGTACGTGTGATAGCTCACCGCGATCGCAGGGCGTTGCTCGCGCGCCAAGTCGATGAGCCCTTGCGTGGCCGGTTCGGAGGCGGCGCTGGGGCCGTGGTAGGTATCGGAGGAGGTCGCGCCATCAGAGCCGCTGCAAACGGTGTTGCCCCACTGCCACGGATAATTTCGATTCGGGTCGACACCGAATGAGCCATCGCCGTTGTTGCGCCGGTTCTTGCGCCAGTTGGAATTTCCCGTGAAGACCTGGTTGGCGCCATCGGGGTTGTGTGACGGCAGAACCCAGGTTTCGTAGCTATCGACCCAGCGTGTGATCTCGGCATCGGCTCCGTAGTTCGAGAGCAACTGATCGATGATGTCGATCGTAACCTCGGGGGTCATCACCTCGCGCGCGTGATGCTGCGACACGAACAGCAGCGCAGGCTCGTCCTCTTCGGCGGCGACGTTGTCGGAGATCTTGAGTGCATAGGCGATGCGGCCTTCATGCTCGGTGGCGTAAGGAACGCGTTTGGCCAGATTCGGATAGGCGGTCTCGAACTGCAGCAGCCGGGCCTCGATCTCTGCCGGGCTCAGGTAGTCGTCGAGTGCGTCCGGTTGATCGGGGGCGAGTTGCTCCTGGATTCGCTCAACCACGAAACCTTTGGCGAGGAGCTTGTCCCGGTCGGCATCGGTCCCGACGACATCGATCGCATCGGTCTTGGGGTCGACGAACGGGATGTCGAACCCCTCCAGTCGCAGTTGGTGCAACGTGGCTTCCAACGGTTTCACGCCGCGTACGCGCATTCGATACTCGGGCGATGCGGCGAGCACCCACGTACTCAGCGAGAGAACCAACCCAACGCACAGCAACCCGACACCAGCCGTTCGACCCACGCGACGAGACATGCGAAACCTCCCGGAAACAGCAGCGGATAAATACACTGGAAACAGGCAAGAAATCACAAAATCTGCACCGGTTTGCTGCGGTATTTCTCCGCGAACGAGATGGGGGTGCCCGATCGCCTCCAGATCGGATCCCTCGGGATCGGCCCGTCGGCGCCGCGAGTCCTAGCGGACGCCGACCAGCCCTCGCACGGCTCGATAGCAAACCCCCGCGAAACAGGTCAGGCCCGAGATCCATACGCCAACCGATCGCGCGCGCCCGGCGGAGACGCAGCAGCAACAAACCGCTGTCAAAGCGCGCGAAATTGGTTCGTCGGATACCATTCCGTCCTCGGAGGCAACCATGTTTCGACCCCTGTTGTTACTAGCCACGCTGAGTGCGTTCAGTGCTAGCGCGTTCGCCGCAGCGACTACACCCGAAGACGTGAAGTTGTTCCTCAAGCAAGCCGAGTCGCGCTTGCTGCAGTTGAACATCCAAGCCCAGAGAGCGTCGTGGGTGAAATCGACTTTCATCACGGCCGACACCGAGAAGATCGAGGCCGAGAAGCTCGAGGATCTGCTCAAGACGCAGGTCGAACTGGCGCAAGCGGCGGCCAAATTCGCGAACGTGAAGCTCAACTACGACATGGCCCGCAAGCTCGAACTACTCAAGACCACGATCGTGATCCCCGCACCGAGCGATCCGGCGAAGGCCAAGGAGCTGACCGAAATCGCCACGCGCATGGAAGGAATGTACGGAGCGGGGGAGTACTGCCCGCAAGGCAAAGGGGAAGGCAAGACCTGCTTCGACCTTGATCAGCTCTCCAAGACGTTGGCGACCAGCCGCGATCCGAATCAACTGCTCGAGGCTTGGAAGGGTTGGCGCACGATCTCACCGCCGATCCGTCCGATGTACCAGCGCTTCGTCGCGCTGGCGAACGAAGGAGCGCAGGGGTTGGGATACAAAGACACGGGGGCGTTGTGGCGTTCCAAGTACGACATGCCGCCCGATGCGTTCGCCTCCGAAATGGATCGTCTGTGGGGTCAGGTCAAACCGCTCTACAACGCGCTGCACTGCTATGTGCGCGGACAACTGCAGCAGCAGTACGGCAAGCAGCTCGTACCCGACCATCAACCGATCCCAGCACACCTTTTGGGAAACATGTGGGCTCAGCAGTGGGGCAACATCTACGATCGCGTCGCCCCCCAGGGTGACTCGCGCGGTTACGACCTTACCCAACTGCTCAAGTCCAAAGGAGTCACCCCCAAGGAACTGGTTCGCTACGGCGAACGATTCTTCACATCGGTCGGTTTCGATGCGTTACCCGAGACGTTCTGGGAGCGATCGCAGTTCGTGAAGCCTGCCGATCGAGACGTGGTCTGCCACGCCAGCGCCTGGGACATCGACTTCGAGAAAGATGTCCGCTTGAAGATGTGCATCGACGTCGGCGAGGAAGACTTTGTCACCGTCCATCACGAGTTGGGTCACAACTACTACCAGATGGCGTATCGCGAGCAGCCATTTCTTTATCGGGATAGTGCCAACGACGGATTCCACGAAGGGATCGGCGACACGCTGGCATTGTCGGTCACGCCCGAGTACCTGGTGCAGATCGGCTTGCTGGACAAACTCCCGCCGGCCGGTAGCGACATCGGCTTGTTGCTCAACACCGCGCTCGACAAAGTGGCGTTCCTCCCTTTCGGTTTGTTGATCGACAAGTGGCGGTGGGGCGTGTTCTCCGGAGCGATCCCGCCCGAGAAATACAACCAAGCGTGGTGGGACTTGGTTCGCGAGTATCAGGGTGTCGCACCACCGGTGCCTCGTACCGAAGCCGATTTCGATCCGGGTGCGAAGTACCACGTGCCGGCCAACACACCGTACGCACGTTACTTTCTCGCCCATATCTTGCAGTTTCAGTTCCATCGCGCGCTGTGCCAAACGGCAGGCTACAAAGGGGCGCTCAATCGCTGCTCGATCTATGGCAACAAGGCGGCGGGAGAAAAACTCGCCGCGATGCTCGAGATGGGGTTGTCGCGACCGTGGCCCGACGCATTGGAAGCGGTCAGCGGGCAGAAGCAGATGGACGCCAGCGCGGTGATCGACTACTTCGCGCCGCTGAAGACCTGGCTCGATGAACAGAACAAGAAGGCGAGCAACGTATGCGGTTGGTAAGCGCTGCAACCGGTGGGGCGCTGGTCACGATCCTGCTCGCAGCCACACCGCCGGCGAGCGCGGCGAAACCTGCTGCGCCGTTGGCCCACACCTACTCGATCGTGGCCCGTGATCCTGAAACCGGAGCACTCGGTGTCGCGGTGCAGAGTCATTGGTTTCAAGTCGGCGTGTTGGTGACCTGGGCCGAGGCGGGTGTCGGTGCGGTCGCGACGCAATCGTTCGTCGAGCCGGCGTACGGCCCCAAGGGCTTGGCGCTGATGAAATCGGGGAAGTCGGCGCAGGCCGCGCTGGATGAGTTGCTCGACGCCGATCCACAAAAAGAAGTGCGGCAGGTCGCGTTTGTCGATACTCACGGTAACGCTGCCGGTTGGACCGGCGCCAAGTGCATCCAGGCTGCAGGGAATGTGACGGCCAAGGGGTATTCGGTACAAGCCAACCTGATGGACAAAGCGACCGTCTGGCCGGCGATGGCCAAAGCGTATGAGGGGAGCGCCGGCAAACCGTTCGCCGAGCGTTTGATCTTGGCGTTGGAGGCGGCCGAGAAAGAAGGTGGCGACATTCGTGGTCGTCAATCGGCGGCGCTCTTGATCGTCAAACCAACCGCCACGGGTGATCCATGGCGCGACACACTGGTCAACCTCCGCGTCGATGAAAGTTCCGATCCGCTGAAAGAGTTGCGACGGATCTACACCTTGCACTTGGCCTACGAATTGATGAACGCCGGCGACGCCGCGGTTGCCGAAAACAAGATGGAGGAGGCGCTGGTGCACTACTCGGCAGCGGCCAAGCTCGCACCGCAGATTGCCGAGCTTCCATTCTGGCAGGCCGTGCAATTGTTCGTCGTCGGGCGCGAGGACGAAGCGTTGGCGATCTTCCGCAAGGTCTTTCGGCAGGAGCCGCGTTGGGCACGACTCGTTCCGCGGCTGCCGGCGGCCGGTCTACTGCCGGACGATCCGGAGAAGATCAAGAAGATCCTGTCGGTAGCGAGCACGAAGCGGTAACTCTGTCTGTGCCCTGTGTGCCGCACGCCACGTAGCGCCGTGCGGCACGCGCAGCACCACAGCTATGTTCAGGGACAGCTTGCGGAACCGTTTTGGCTGAGGATCCCGCACAACCCTGCGCCTTGTGCGGGGCGTGGCG
>CAZAHQ010000247.1:0-6282 GCA_964484415.1 uncultured Acidobacteriota bacterium
CCCGGACGTTTTCCGCGGCGTCGCGCCGAGTGCCGGCGTGGGTGGGGTTGCTGGCAATGCTGGAAGAGTTCTGCGCTGCGCATGACGTGGCCGAGAAGCGCTCGGCGTCGCGCTCCGAGGTGTTTGTGCGCTCACGGCATCGCTGCGAGGCCCCGGGATGTACACGGCGGCGCGTCGAATGGCATCACCGGCACTATCGCTCGCGAGGCGGAAGCAATCATCACGACAACGGCGATGCGCTGTGCCCGACGCATCATCGGCGTGGGCAGCATGGCGGGTATCTGCATGTCGAGGGCGATACGCCGTTGCAGCGCATTTGGCGATTGGGGCCGGCGGGTAGCGGTGCGTGGTATCGCAACGAGCGTCGCGTTGTGGTGGTAAGGCGATGAGGGCGGCGGCGAGAACTCCATCAAGCGTGGTTGACGACCTACCCGTGACGACCAATCTGTGACGACCAATCTGTGACGACCTATTTGTTGCGACCTGTCTGTGACGACCCGAGAGCCACCTCAAGTGCAGCTTCGCGGCGCGATGAGCTACCCTGCATGCGCTCCAGCACGGTAATGAGCGACTCCAAGAGGTGACTGATGTGCGGCATCGTAGGAATTCTTGAAATCAACCGCCCGGCCGAGGTTGGCACACTCCGGCGCCGCGCGCTCACCATGGCCAAGAAGATCCGCCATCGCGGTCCCGACTGGAGCGGCGTGTTCTGTGACGATCGCGCGGTGCTGGCACACGAGCGACTCTCGATCGTCGACGTCGAGCACGGCGCACAGCCGCTGTACGACCTGGCGCACGGCAGCGTCTTGGCCGTGAACGGTGAGATCTATAACCACCGCGAGCTACGCGCCGGTTTGCGCGAGCCGCACGATTTTCAAACCGCATCCGACTGTGAAGTGATTTTGTACCTCTACGACGAGGAGGGGCCGCAGTTTCTCAACAAGCTCAATGGCATCTTCGCCTTCGTGTTGTACGACCCGCGCCAGCAGTCGTACATGATTGCGCGCGATCACCTTGGCATTGTGCCGTTGTATATCGGCTGGGACCGTGACGGGCTGTTCTACGTCGCCTCCGAAATGAAAGCCCTGGCAGGCACCTGCAACAGAATTCAAGAGTTTCCACCGGGGCACTACTACCTCGGCCACGAGAAGAAGTTCGTCCGCTGGTACAACCCGGAATGGATGCACGAAGGGAACTACCCGAGTGAGCCGCTTGATCTGCCGCGGCTCCACGATGCGTTCGAAGCGGCAGTGCGCCGCCAACTGATGTGCGACGTACCGTACGGGTTGCTCGTCTCAGGCGGCGTCGATTCGTCGATTGTCGCAGCGGTGGCAGCCAAGTACCGCGAAGGACGTGTCGAGGAAGACAGCCGCACACCGGCGTGGTGGCCGCAAATGCATACCTTCAGCGTCGGCTTGAAGGAGTCCCCCGACCTGAAGATGGCGCGTGTAGTGGCCAATCACATCGGCGCCATCCACCACGAGATCCACTTCACCGTACAGGAAGGAATCGACGCGTTGTCCGACGCGATCTACCACCTGGAGACGTTCGACATCACCACCATCCGCGCCGCCACACCGATGTACCTGATGACCCGCAAGATTCACGCGATGGGCATCAAGATGATTTTGTCCGGCGAAGGGGCCGACGAGATCTTCGGCGGGTATTTGTACTTTCACAAAGCACCTAACGCGCGCGAGTTTCACGACGAAACTGTGCGCAAGCTGCTGAAGCTGCATCAATACGACTGCCTGCGCGCCAACAAGTCGACCGCTGCCTGGGGCGTGGAAGCGCGCGTTCCATTCTTGGACAAAGAGTTTCTGGATGTCGCGATGAACCTCAGTGCTGCCGAGAAGATGGTGCGCAAGCCGGAGCGCATGGAGAAGTGGGCGCTGCGCAAAGCGTTCGACGGCTACCTGCCCAACGAAATCCTGTGGCGCCAGAAAGAGCAGTTCTCCGACGGCGTCGGCTACTCGTGGATCAACTCACTCAAGGCGCACGCCGAGCAAGAGGTCAGTGACGAAATGATCCGCCAAGCAGCCGATCGCTTCCCGGTGAAGACCCCCGAAACAAAAGAAGCGTACTTCTATCGCACGCTGTTCGAGCACCACTTCCCCGATCCCACCTGCGCCGCGTGCGTTCCTCACGAGCGCAGCGTGGCCTGCAGCTCACCGACCGCGCTGAAGTGGGACAAGGCCTGGGAACAGATGGCCGACCCTTCGGGCCGGGCGATCCTCGATGTCCACCAAGCTCCCACCGACTGACCGCGCTAACGCTGCGGCGATGACGTTACATCCGCCGCAACGAAGCCGGTCCGCGTCGTATCTACCTGGTATCTGCGTCGTATTAATAGCAGCGTCCTGCCACACGTTCGTCGAATCCTGGAAAACGGCCGGTATTCCCGGGCTAACCTCTACCACTACAACGGGTTATCGCGCCTTGACGCCCCCCTTACCGTCCAGTACCATCCCGGCCTTCGATCGGGCGTAGCTTCTGCGCGCAATTTTCCGCCGCGCCCCATCGCTTGGCCAAAAGTTCAAGGAGAAGTGCTCGATGAAGAACGACCGCCTGCTCGCGGCCCGCTACGCGGAAGCCTTGTCGCAGGCCGTTCCCAATGTGCAAGACCTTGCAGCCGCGTGGGACGATCTGCGCGCGCTCTCCGCCGTACTCGCGAAATCGGAAGAGCTGCGCAAGGTCATCAAGAGCCCCGCCATCGATGGCGCCGCCAAAGCGCGCTCGATCAAAGCGATCGGCGAGCGACTCGGGATGCGTCCCGCAGCGCTGCACTTCGTCGCCACGCTGGCCCAGCACGGTCAGCTCGCGATGTTGCCCCAGATCGCGCAAGCAGTCGGCGCAGCGGTCGATCGTCGCAGCGGTATCGCCGAGGTCGCCATCACCACCGCGTCGGCGATCGATGACAACACCCGCACGCGCTTGGTGGCAGCACTCGAGAGAGCAGCGGGCCGCAAGGTACGCGTCAGCGAAACGGTCGATGCATCACTGATCGGCGGGCTGATCGCGCGCATCGGCGCGACGGTCTTCGACGGCAGCCTCCGCACCAAACTCGAAAAGATGCGCTCGCGACTCGCGGGCTGAGTCACGACACCAAAGCAACACTCCGGAGAATCAGGCACATGGAATTCCGTATCGACGAAATCACGCAGATCCTCAAGCAGCAGATCGAGGGGTATACCGGCACGCTCGATGTGGCCGAAACCGGAACCGTCATCAGCGTTGGTGACGGGATCGCGCGCGTGCACGGCCTCGAAAAGTGCGCGTACCTCGAGTTGTTGGCGCTGCCGCACGACGTTTTCGGTTTGGCGCTGAACTTGGAAGAGGATCAAGTCGGTGTGGTGTTGCTGGGTGAGGCCAAGGCAATCGCCGAGGGCGACACCGTGCGCCGCACGCGTCGCATCATCGAGGTGCCGGTCGGTCAAGCGATGCTCGGCCGCGTGGTAGACGGACTCGGTCGTCCGGTCGATGGCCGCGGCGACATCAAGGCTGACGCCACCGTGCCGGTCGAACGTATCGCTCCCGGCGTCGTCTATCGCCAATCGGTGCGCGAGTCGCTGCAAACCGGCATCAAGGCGATCGACGGCATGATCCCAGTCGGCCGCGGCCAACGCGAGTTGATCATTGGCGATCGTCAAACCGGAAAGACGGCGGTTGCGCTCGACGCGATCATCAATCAGAAAGGGAAGGGCGTCATCTGTATCTACGTGGCGATCGGGCAGAAGCGCTCGACGATCGCCAACGTGGTGCGCACGCTCGAAGAGTACGGCGCGATGGAGCACACCATCGTCGTTTCCGCGTCGGCCTCCGACCCCGCACCGATGCAGTTCTTGGCCCCGTACTCCGGTTGCGCGATGGGTGAGTTTTTCCGCGATCGCGGCGACCACGTGCTGTGCGTGTACGACGATCTTTCCAAACAAGCGGCTGCGTACCGTGAGATTTCGCTCTTGCTGCGACGTCCGCCAGGCCGCGAAGCGTACCCCGGCGACGTGTTCTACTTGCACAGCCGCTTGCTGGAACGCGCCGCGAAGCTGCGTGAGTCGTATGTCATCGTCAAGAGCGACACAGCGGCCGGCGCCAAGACGGGCGTCGACGCGCAGGTCTACCACGGCGTGATGGGGCACGAGGCAGCGTCCAAGAAGAGCAAGGAACTCGGCGCTGGTCACGAAGTGCGCATGGTTCCCGGTACCGGCGGATCGCTCACCGCGTTGCCGATCATCGAAACGCAGGCCGGCGATATTTCGGCCTACATCCCCACCAACGTGATCTCGATTACAGACGGCCAGATCTTCCTCGAGTCCGATCTGTTCTACTCCGGTATTCGCCCCGCCATCAACGCCGGACTGTCGGTGAGCCGCGTCGGCGGCTCGGCCCAAATCGGAGCGATGAAGAAGGTGGCCGGAACGCTGCGACTGGAATTGGCGCAGTATCGCGAGCTGGCAGCCTTTGCGCAGTTCGGTTCCGACCTCGACAAGGCAACCCAAGCGCAGCTCGAGCGCGGCAAGCGCTTGCAGGAGCTATTGAAGCAGGATCAGTACCAGCCGCTGGCAGTCGAGCAACAGGTCGCGATCATCTATGCCGCGGTCAACGGCTACCTCGACAAGATCCCGGTTGCGAAGGTCCGCGAGTTCGAGAAGAAGTTCTACGAGTACTGCAGCAATAACGCGCCCGACGTGTTGCCGATGATCGTGCAGCGCAAGAAGCTCGACGACGATGTGGTGGCCAAGCTGCGCGCGGCACTCGATGCCTTCCGCGATCGCTTCTCGGCATTGGTCGAAGGAGCGTAGGCCGTGGCAAGCACGCGTGACCTGCGGCGAAAGATCCGCTCGGTCAAGAACACCTCGCAACTGACCAAGGCCATGAAGATGGTCTCGGCGGCAAAACTGCGTCGCGCGCAAGAGGCGATGCTGGCCGCACGCCCCTACTCGCAAGGCCTGCGCCACGTGCTGTCCGAAATTGGAAAACGCGCCAAGGAAGAACTGCACCCGCTGTTGGCCTCACGCCCCGAGAAGACGATCGACTTGGTGGTGGTCGCGGGGGACAAAGGCCTGTGCGGCGCATTCAACGCCAACGTCGTGAAGCTGGCCGAGAAGTGGCGCAAAGAGAAAGAGGCCGCCGGCGTTCGCGTGGTGGTTACCGTCGTCGGACGCAAGGCTGCCGAGTTCTACCGGCGCCGTCCGCAGATCGAGGTCCGCGAATCGCTCTCCGACTTCTTCCGCGGCATGAGCTACATCCAAGTGCGCGACATCGCCGAGCGGTTGCAAGCTCGATTCATTGCCGGCGAGACCGACGGCGTCTACTTGTGCTTCAACGAGTTCCGCACAGTCGCTTCCCAGACCACGCTGGTGCGTCCGTTGCTGCCCTTGAACTCCACGCACGATGTGCGCGGCCACGAGGCAACTGCCACCGAGTACATCTACGAGCCCGACGCCGAGTCGCTGCTCGGGATCATGCTGCCGCGCCACGTGTCGTTCCAACTGTGGCAGGCGCTGTTGGAATCGACCGCCTCCGAACATGGAGCTCGCATGGCCGCAATGGACAGCGCCACGCGCAACGCCAACGAGGTGATTGCAAAGTTGACACTCAAGATGAACCGCGTGCGCCAGGCCGCGATTACTACCGAGATCATCGAGGTGGTCTCGGGGGCCGACGCGCTGGCCTAGCGAGGCGTGCGCACGCAAGAACATGCCAGGGCCGAGCGAGCTTGGCCCCTACGACCGAAACAACGATACGAGGATCAACGCAATGGCGAACCAGCTTGTCGGCAAAGTGATTCAGGTAATCGGGCCCGTGGTGGACGTCCACTTCGAAGGCGGTCACCTTCCTGAGATCTACAACGCAGTGCGCATTCAAGACGCGGGCGCCGACACCGGCATTCCGGTCGACGTCACCGGCGAAGTGCAACAGCACTTGGGTGAGGGGCGCGTGCGCTGCGTCGCGATGGAACCGACCGACGGCATGGTGCGCGGTATGAAGGCGGTCGACACCGGTGCGCCGATCGCGGTGCCGGTAGGCAAGGGGACGCTCGGTCGCGTGATGAACGTGCTCGGCCGCCCTGTCGACGAACTCGGCCCAATTGCCGCGGTTGATAACTGGCCGATTCATCGTGACGCGCCGACGTTCGATCAGCAGTCCTCGCAAATCGAGATGTTCGAAACCGGCATCAAGGTGATCGACCTGCTCGAGCCGTACATGAAGGGTGGCAAGACGGGCCTGTTCGGCGGCGCCGGCGTCGGCAAGACGGTGTTGATCAGGGAGTTGATCCACAAC
>CAZAHQ010000248.1:0-6261 GCA_964484415.1 uncultured Acidobacteriota bacterium
ATCGGTGCACCACCAATAGTCTTCGAGCGTCTCGCCCTTCCACGCGAACACCGGCGTTCCTTGCGGATTGTCGACGGTGCCGTGCTTGCCGACCACCACCGCAGCGGCAGCGTGATCCTGAGTCGAGAAGATGTTGCAGCTTACCCAGCGCACGTCGGCGCCGAGTTCGACCAGCGACTCGATCAACACCGCGGTCTGGATCGTCATGTGCAACGACCCCATGATCTTGGCGCCGGCCAGCGGTTTCTTTCCCTTGTATTCAGTCCGGATCGCCATGAGCCCCGGCATTTCGTGCTCGGCCAGGCGAATTTCTTTGCGGCCGAACTCGGCGAGGCTGAGGTCTTTGACCTTGAACGGAACGCGACCCGCCTTCTTGGCGGCTTCGAACGGATGAACAACTGCGGTTTGTGTCACAACCTACTCCTTGCGGTGCCGCCCTGGAGACGGCTGAGGGGGTGACGGGAGTCCGGCTCCCCTCACGTGTCAGGCCGGACATACCGTTGACGAACGAGCCGAGACGATAACGTGGATTTAGCCTGCGGTCACGGCAACCCTGGAATAGACCAAGCCCCGCGGTCGAAGCTCTGCCGCCGCACTGTTTAGAGGCCGGCGCGGCCCATTTCGCCCGATTCACCGTACCCTTGCATTCCTTGACGCTTTGGATCGGAGGCTGCGTGACGCGATGGCTGGTGCTACTTGCCCTTGGCTGGCCGTGGGTCGTCGCCGCGCGAGCCGACGACACGCAGTCGTTCGAAGGCCAGGTCGTCTGTTCCGAATGCTGGACGGAGGCCGACCGGACCACCACCCCCTACGGAACCTCGGCCGACCTGAAGTGTGCGAAGGACTGCGCCGAGAAGGGAAAACCGCGCGCCTTGGCCGTGCGCGAAGGGGAGCACACCGTTCTTTATCTGCTCTATCCAGGCAGCTACAACCCGGGCAAGCACGCCTTCCTCGACATGGTGCCGTTTCGAGCGCGTGTCACCGGCCGAGTGCAATCGCGCGGCAAGACCCGTCTTCTCTTTGTCGATTCGATCGAGCGGATGAGTGCCCCGGTGCAACAGAGCGAGGTCGCGGGTATGGCGCCTGAGCTGCAACTGCAAGATCTGTCCGGCTCGCTCCAGGCGCTGTCGTCGTTGAAAGGGCAGGTGGTGGTGGTCAACTTCTGGGCCACGTTCTGCCCTCCGTGTCTGCGCGAGATGCCGATGCTCGCCAAGTTGCAGCGCGATTACGCCGCCCGGCAGGTGCAGGTGGTCGGTGTCGCCGTTGAACCGTTCGAGCGTCGGCTGTTCATTCGGCAACTGGCGCAACAGAAAGGAGCCACCTTCCCGATCTGGATCGGTGCGTCGACGCAGCACATGGAAGCGTTCGGGTTGGGGACGGCGCTCCCTGGGACGGCGTTGATCGCGCGCGACGGTCGAATCCTGGCGCGACTCGCGGGCGAGCTTGATGAGGCTCAACTGCATCGGCTGCTCGACCAGGCGATCGCGTCGCAGCCGTAGCCGCCGGCTTGACGAATCCGGCTGCGCACGGTTTGCGTGGGCCGCTACAATCCGCGCATGGCCAACCCCAGTTTCGACTTCTCGGATCCCGACGCACGCACTTTCTGCCCTCAATGCGGCGGCGCCTTCGCGCTCGCGTCCGGTACGTGCCACCTGTGTGACGTCCCGCTGATCGATCGCGCCACCGCACAGGGGATCGGCGTGGCCAAGAAGGAGCAGGCCGTACAGACGCACGCTGCCGATCTGGCCAACGCGCCGGTGCTGGTGGCGGAGGCGCAGGACGCCGTCGAGGCGGGCGGGATCGCCGCGCATTTGGAATCGGCCGGAATTCAATTCGTCACCCGTCGCAAAGACGGAACCGATCCGTTCCGCAGTCAAAGTCCGATCGAGTTCTTGGTGTGGCCGCGCGATGTCGCGGCTGCCAACGAGGTGTTGTCCACCGTCGGTGAACTGACGGAGGAAGAGTGGGAAAGGATGTACGGCGCGGGTGAGGCCCCGGAGGGTCTCGAAGAGCACGATGACTCGCCGCCCAAACTTTAGGGTGACGCTGACGCGGCGTGACTGGGGTGCAGGGAGCAGAGCAATGAACGGAAAGATCAGGCAAGCCGGATTGTTGTTGGGTTTGTGTGCGTCGGCATCGTTGATGGCGCGGGCCGAGGATCTCTTCTCAACCTACAGGACTCTGACGCCCGGTGCGGGCTACACGCTCGCAGCAAAGTCGCTGACAGTCGGCGATCTCACGTTGGAGATCGAGCAGGGCTCACTGTGGCCGTTGACGGCAGAAAACGGAAAGACGGTGGGCTACATGTTCGAAGGGGTCGCGCGCTACACCTACCGTTCGGACGACCCGAGCGATTTGCAGACGATGGCCAAGAACGTCGATCTGCAAGCCAAGAGTCTCGGCCATTCAGACTCCTCGATCTATGACAAGTTCGGGCTAGCGATGCTGCTCACCACGCAGCCGTTCCCAGCCGAGGAGTTGGGACCGGCCGGCAGCGCCCCGATCAGCACATCGGCGCGCAGTTGGTTCGAGAAGCGGATGGCCAAGGGGAACATTGAAGGGGTTGGTTTCGAGCACATGGCGGCCCAGATATTGACCAACGGCGCCCCCGGCCAGGTTGCTTACGCCGAAATCGATGGCGAGCATGCCGACGTGGGATACATGCTCGACGACGTACGACTCGAGCGCGAACTGTTGTGGGTGTTCTGGCAACCGGCGGGCTACGACTACCGGGCGCAACGAGGGCTCTCGCATCAGGTTGCCGAGCGCCCCACCGCCTCACGCGTTGCGCCCTTCTCTGTGAAAAATATCGTCTGGGACGTTACGACTCCCGACAACAAATCGGGCACGATCACGAGCACGTTGACACTGCAGATCCAGCGGCCGAATCAACGCGTGTTGAGCTTTGTCTTGGCCAACAATCGCGATCCGGCCGATTCCACGACATGGACCAGCAAGGTCAATCCGCTCACGGTGACGTCGGTAGTCGACAAAGCCGGAACCGCGCTGAGCTACTCGCACCGCTATAACGAGTTGATGATTGATCTGGGGGCCGAGCCGGCCGTCGGTACGGAGCTGAGCATCACGGTCGCCTCGCGCGCCGAGGTGTTCACCGCGACGAACAATGAGCGGGGGCAAAACTACATCGACCTTTACCTGTTCAATTGGTATCCGCGCCCGATGGGTTTGCGCAGCGAGCGCTTTACGTTCGAGGTCACCGCCCGATGCAAGAAGCCGTTCATTCCCGTGAGCAGCGGTGAGACGATCTCGGCCAGGGAAGAGGGCGACCTCAACGTAATGACCGCCAGTAGCACCGCGCCGGTGGAAGACTTTGCACTGTTCATGGGGAAGTACACACCTGTCGAGAAAACGACCGAGCGGGGTCAGAAGATTCGGGTCTTCGGCTACGGCCTCACGAACCAAGACGGCTTGAAGGAATTGGCCGAAATGTCGGCAGTGTTCCTGAGGATGTTCGAGGACATGCTCGGTCCATACCCTTACAAAGAACTCGACATTGTCGAGATTCCCACAGGAAATCAGTTCACTCAGTTCGGAATCAGCCCCCCTGGGTTGGTGATGCTCAGCGACGTGAACACAAAGGTGCGTGCACCGGAGGTCAAAGAGGTTGTCGACAGCGACCTCGTCGCATTTTGGGGCGCGCGACAGGTGCCGCAGCTACTCGCCCATGAACTCGCTCATCAGTGGTTCGGAAACAAAGTCTGGCCGGCCAGTGAATTCGACAATTGGTTAGCGGAGTCGCTCGCTGAGTATCAGTCGGGGATCGCGCTGCAATACGCGAAGATCGACGACCAAAAGTCGGGAGGGCGAACGCTCAAGGGTTGGACCGCGCTGAAGTCCGATTGGACCGGTTATGCGCCCTGGTGTGAGACCGGCGCATCGATCGAGGCTGCCAATACTCTGCGCGGTGCCAACGCTGAAAGACTCAGGCGCTGTTTGCTCTATCAGCGCGGACCGTTGGTGGTCCACATGCTGCGGTCATGGATTGGGGACAAGGGTTACTTTGCGTTGATGCAGAAGCTGATCAAAGACAACGAGTACAAACCGATAGACACCGACAGCTTTGCACGCGCGACCTCACAACTGCTCAAGCAGGACATGCAGTGGTTTGTCGACGATTGGATCAAACAACCAGGGACCCCGGAGATCGCGATAGACGCCAAGCTGGCAACGGGCGCCGACGGTAAGCCCGCGTTGATCTGCCGTGCCGTGCAAACCGACCAGAATCACTTCAAGCGCCTGTATGTGCCGATCGTGCTCACCTACGGCGATGGCAAACAGGAGGCAAAGATGTTCTTCATCAACAAGCCGGTTGCCGATCAATCGTTCCCGTTGGTGGCGACACCCAGCAAGATCGAGGTCGACCCACAAAAGACGGCGTTGATGAAGTTGAAGTAGCTCGCGCCTACAAGACGCCGGCGCTCTTGATCTCCAGGTAGCGGTTGACCAGACGTACCGGCAACTCGGCGGGCAACAGGTCGAGCAGTTGAACGCCGCGCATCACGAGCGACTCGTGGAGTTGGCGGCGTGCGCCAAGGTACTGATGGGTGGCCGACACCAACAGCGCGTCGTCGAGCGTTTGAAGCGGTGTGTCGAGTGCCTCGTCGAGTGCCTTCTCACGCAACGAGGCCATCACCACCAAATGCCGGCGTTGCAAGAGCGACAAGGCCGGTAGCAACTCGGACTGATCCTCGTCGCGCAGGTTGCTGATTACGATCACGAGTGCGCGACGATTGTGGAGGCGCGTCAAGCGTTCGGCCGCTGCCGTGTAATCGGGAGCTGCGGTCGATGATTCCAGATCGTAGACGGCGTTGAGCACCGAACGCATCGCCAACCGCCCCTTGACCGGCGACAGGAAGCGATCGTTGGATCCGAACGTCACCAGCCCCACCGAGTCGCCTTGCCGTAGCGCCACGTACGACAGCAGCAGAACAGCGTTCAGTGCGTGATCGAGGTGTGTCCCGGTCTGGTCGTCGGCGCGCATGCGGCGGCCGCAATCGAGCAAGAACAGGACGGTTTGATCGCGCTCGACCTCGTACTCGCGGCTGATCAACGCCCCGCGCCGCGCGGTTGCTTTCCAGTCGATCTGACGCAGCGTGTCACCGGGCCGGTACTCGCGCAGTTGATGAAGTTCCATCCCCTCGCCGCGTCGCCGCCGTCGGCGAATCCCCAACTGACCGGCTCGATTGGCCGCCGCCAGCAACCGGTATTGGCTGACCGCGGCGAAGTTGGGGTAGACATGCACCTCCATCGCGGCCGGTACCCGGATGCGCCGTTGCCAAAAGCCGAGCGGACCATCGATCAACAACTCGACAGCACCGAACCGTTGCTTGCCGCGGGTGTGCGGCGTGACCGTGTAGCGGATCTCACAGAATCCGGAAGCCGGAATCGTGACCGTCTGCGGGAGCGGGTCAGCCAGGAACGAGGGAGGGTGATGATCGTGGATCGCCAGGCGACACGCGCGCTGGCTCTCGTTGCTGAGCCTCACGCGTACGGTCGACGGAGCGCTGTGCGGCAGGCTGAGCGGCACACGCCGCTCGATCCGAGGGACCGGTACGCGCCAGGTAAGAGCTGCGAGCACGATCAACGCCGCAACGGCGACCGCAGCGAGCATCCACCACGGCAAGGCCGCGTCCGACACCCACACGGGGATCATGGCGCTTGCCGCCAGCGCTGTGAAAACCCACAGCGTGCGAGCGGTTGGCCTCACGATCGCGGCGCCTCGGTCTGTTCCAGAATCGCAGCCAACAGTGCGTCGGGTGTGCGCCCTTCCATTTCCATATCGGCGGTCAGCACGATGCGATGCCGCAGCGCCGCCGGCGCAAGTGTCTTGACATCGTCGGGCGTCGCAAAATCGCGCCCCGCCAGGAGCGCCGCAGCGCGTGCCGCACGAATCAGCGCGATGCTGCCGCGCGGGCCGGCGCCGATCGCGATGCCGGCCCAGTCGCGTGTCGCGCGCGCTATCCGCACCGCGTAGTCGAGCACGCGCGGGTCGACCAAGACCTCGGCCGCAGCACGTTGCATCGCCAACACACGCGCCGCGTCGAACAGTCTTTCGACGCCGGTGACATCGAGCGCGTCGCCGCTCTTGCCCTGCGTTGTGGAGCCCGCGATCTGCAACTCTTCCTCGGCGCTGGGATATGTCATTCGCACCTTCAGCAGGAATCGATCGAGTTGTGCCTCGGGAAGCGGATACGTCCCCTCCAACTCGATCGGGTTTTGCGTCGCCAGCGTCATGAACGG
>CAZAHQ010000249.1:0-6198 GCA_964484415.1 uncultured Acidobacteriota bacterium
CGAGTCGGCCAACGTACAACCGCATTCCGGGTCGCAAGCCAATCAAGGCGTCTACTTCTCCGTGCTCGAACCGGGCGACACGATCCTAGGGCTCGATCTCGCGCATGGCGGCCATCTCACGCACGGTCATCCGCTCAACTTGTCGGGCAAATTGTTCAAAGTCGTCCCCTATCACGTTCGACGTGAGGACGAGCGCATCGACTACGACGAGATGGCCGAGTTGGCGCGCGAACATCGGCCCAAGTTGATCATCGCGGGAGCCAGCGCCTACGCACGCCACTTCGACTATGCCCGCATCAAAGCAATCGCCGATGACGTTGGCTCCAAGACCATGGCCGACATTGCGCACCCTGCGGGGCTCGTCGCCGCGGGGTTGCATCCGAATCCCACGCCGCTCTTCGACTTCGTGACCTCGACCACGCACAAGACTCTGCGCGGGCCGCGCGGCGGCATCGTGCTGTGCAAGAAGGACTTCATCAAAGAGATCAATCGCACCGTGTTCCCGGGGCTTCAGGGCGGCCCGTTGGTGCACATCATCGCGGCCAAGGCGGTGGCGTTTCACGAGGCGTTGCAGCCGGCGTTCAAGCTCTACTCGCAGCAGGTGATCAAGAACGCGCAGGCGATGTCCCAAGCGATCGAAGCCGAGGGTTTTCGCGTCGTGAGCGGAGGCACCGACACGCATCTGTTCTTGGTCGACGTTTTTCGCGAAGGGATCACCGGCAAGGATGCCGAGGAGACGCTCGACCGGGTCAACATCACCGTCAACAAGAACACGATACCGTTCGATCCGAACCCGCCGATGGTGGCGTCGGGCGTGCGCCTCGGAACTCCTGCGATGACGACCCGCGGCATGAAGGAACCCGAGATGCGCATCATGGCCCAACTGATCGCGCGGGCCTTGCACCATCGTGCCGACGAGGCCGAGCTCGCCAAGGTCAAGCAGGCGGTGATCGATCTGTGCGCAGGGTTCCCGCTCTACAAGGGGCGGCGCGCCTGAGTTCGTTGCGGTACCGGGAGTTCTCGAGGCGGCTCGCGCAGCGAGCACCGCGTATGCTCTGGCCGCCGTGATGAATCTCCTCAAGCACGTTCACGACCGCTACGAACACCGGCCCGGCCAAGACAGCATGGCCGATGCGGTGGCGCGTGCCTTCGCGGCCGATGGGCAGTTGGTGGTCGAGGCCGGGACCGGTACCGGCAAGACGTTGGCCTACCTGATTCCGGCGCTACAGTCGGGCGAGCCGGTGATCGTCAGCACCGGCACCAAGGCGCTGCAAGCACAACTGTTCGAGCGCGAAGCGCCGCTAGCGATCGCAGCGACCAACATCGCAGCGCGGTTCTCGCTGTTGAAGGGGCGTGAGAATTACTTGTGCAAGAAGCGGCTCGCAGAACTCTCGCAAGACCCTCGCCTGGAGTGGGCCGCCGAGATTCCAGTCTTTCACGCGCTAGAGAGGTGGGCGCACCGCACCGAATTCGGTGATCGCGCCGAGCTGGAGCAGTTGTCGGACAACTCGCCGCTGTGGCGGTCGGTGGACGGACGGGCCGAGATCTGTGTGGGCCGCAACTGTGCACAGTACGACGGTTGCTTCGTCTATTCCGCGAGGCAGCGCGCCGGTGAATCGCAGGTGCTGGTGGTCAATCACGCGCTCTTGTTCGCCGATTTGGCGCTGCGACAGAGCGGGGAAGGAGCGGTGCTCCCCGACTTCCGGCACTTGATCATCGATGAAGCACATTTGGCCGCGGAGATCGCGGCCCAGCATTTCGGGACCCGCTTGTCCTCGCGGATGTTGGTCGAACTCGGTCGGGACGGCGCGAAGGAACTGGCCTTCAGCGCCGCCGATACGCTGCCGGCAACCACGCTCGAACGCGTGGCGCGCGAGTTCTTCATCGCGATCCGGCCTGCGGGATCTCAAGCGCGCACCAGCTTCGTCTACGAGAGTCATCGCGTTCAACTCGCGCCGCTGGAAGAGCGATTGCGCCAGGCGCTGTTGGAATTGGCGGATACCTGTAGCGCTGGCACCGGCCCACGCGGTGAGGAGCGGACGCTGGTGGCAGCGCGCTGCATCGCCGCGTTGAGCGCACTCGATGCACTGCTGCAACCGGTTGCCGCCGGCCAGGTCCTCACGATCGAACCGCAGGGTCGTGACGGTGCCGTGTTGGCGAGTTGGCCGGTGGAGATCGGTCCTCGATTGGGTGAGCTGTTCGCCAACCACTTCGATGCGGTGGTGGCGACATCGGCAACGCTGGCGGTGAGTGGCCGGGTCGAACGATCGGCGCGCGCCTTGGGACTGCCTCAGGCCGAAGCGCTCATCGTGCCATCACCGTTCGATCACAAGACGCAGGCGGCACTGTATGTGCCACGTCACTTCCCCGATCCGCGCGAGCGCGAGTATCCCGAGCGAGCCTTGCGCGAGATCGAGAGCTTGATTGGACTGAGCCGCGGGCGCGCGCTCGTGTTGTTCGCGTCGCACCGGGCGCTGAAGTACGCGGCCGAGCGATTGCCGCACTCGTTGCCGTACACCGTCTTGGTGCAAGGGGAAGCGCCGCGCGAGCAACTGGTCGAGAAGTTCCGCAGCGATACACATTCGGTGCTGTTGGGTACGGCGTCGTTTCGGCAGGGGATCGATGTCCCGGGTGAGGCGCTGAGCCTGGTGATCGTCGACAAGTTGCCGTTTGCCGTTCCCGACGACCCGCTGGTGGCGGCGCGGGCCGACCTTGTGCGGCGGCGCGGCGGCGATCCGTTTCGAGAGGACCAATTGCCCGAGGCGATTCTCGATCTGAGGCAGGCCTTGGGGCGGCTGATTCGGACCAAGACCGATCGCGGGCTGTTGGCGCTGCTCGATGTGCGCGTGCGGACCAGGCCTTACGGGCGCGAGGTCTTGCGTTCGCTGCCGCCCTGGCCGCTGATAGAAGATTTGGAACAAGCCCATAGCTGGCTGCGCCACATCTGACGTGCGTCACGTGGTTCGAGCGGCCGAACCGGCCGCCCCTCGGGTATCCTCCCGCGATGCAAAAACCAGAACCGGATGTCGTGGGAATCGGAAACGCCATCGTCGATGTGCTTTCCCATACGGAAGAAGCGGAACTGATCCGACTCGGGTTGACCAAGGGCTCGATGCGCTTGATCGACGCGCACGAGGCTCGTGATCTGTATCAGCGAATTGGGCCGGCGGTGGAGTGTTCCGGCGGTTCAGCCGCCAACACCATCGCGGGAATCGCCTCGCTGGGCGGGACTGCCGCTTACATCGGAAAAGTGCAGACCGACCAACTCGGCGACGTCTTTCGGCACGACCTGCGCTCGTTGGGCGTCGAGTTCGATACGCCGCCGGCAACTCATGGCCCATCCACGGCTCGCTGTTTCGTGCTGGTGACGCCCGATGGCCAGCGAACCATGCAGACGTTTCTTGGTGTGTCGGTAGAGCTCGGGGCCGATGACATCGCGGCTGAGCAGATCGCGCGAGCCCAAGTCACGTATCTCGAAGGGTATCTTTTCGACCCGCCCGCGGCCCAACGTGCCTTCATCAAGGCGGCGTGCATCGCCCACGATGCAAAGCGACGTGTCGCGCTTACGCTGTCCGACTCATTCTGTGTCGAGCGTCACCGCGCCGCGTTCTTGGATCTGGTGCACGGGCATGTCGACATCTTGTTCGCCAACGAACATGAGATCTGCTCGCTTTATCAGGTCGCCGACTTCGATCAAGCCTTGCAACAGGTGCGCGGGCATTGCGAGGTGGCGGTGCTGACCCGCAGCGAGAAGGGGAGTGTGGTTCTGCGCGGTGATGAACTACATGTCGTCGACGCGGTGCCGGGGGTCAAGGTGGTCGACACCACCGGTGCCGGCGACCTGTATGCAGCAGGGTTTCTGTACGGCTTCACGCACGGACGAGATCTGGCCGCGAGTGGCCGGATCGGCGCGATCGCCGCAGCGGAGGTGATCGCGCATTTCGGAGCCCGTCCTGAGACGTCGCTCCGCTCATTGATCGAGAGGGTGTGATGAAGGTTGGAGTCCCGAAGGAACTGTTCACGGGCGAGAAGCGGGTAGCCGCTACGCCCGACTCGGTCAAACGCCTGGCCAAGTTCGGCTACAGCGTCGTGATCGAGAGCGGTGCAGGTGCCGCGGCTGGGTACGATGACGAAGCCTATCGCGCGGCAGGCGCCACGATCGGTAGTGCTGCTGAGGTCTGGGCCAGCGCTGTCGTTGCCAAGGTCCGTCCGCCCACCGAGCTGGAAATCTCGTCGTTGACCGCCGGTGCGACGCTGATCAGCTACCTATACCCCGCGCAAAACAAGGAACTGCTCGACAAACTGGCGGCCCGCAAGGTGAGCGTGATCGCAATGGACCAAGTGCCGCGCACCACGCGCGCACAGAAGGTCGATGCGTTGTCGTCGATGGGTAACCTCTCGGGTTATCGCGCCGTGATCGAGGCGACTCAAGCATTGCCGCGGCCACTGGGCGGTCAAAGCACCGCAGCCGGGAAGATCGCGCCGGCCAAGGTCCTGGTGATTGGCGCCGGTGTCGCGGGATTGGCCGCGGTCGGCACGGCGCGCGCGCTCGGTGCGATCGTGCGCGCGTTCGATACGCGCCCCGTCGTGAAAGAACAGATCTCTTCGATGGGCGCCGAATTTCTCGAGGTTCAGCTTGCCGAGGACGGAAGCGGCCAAGGCGGGTACGCCAAGGAGATGAGTCCCGAGTTCATCGCTGCCGAGATGGCGCTGTTCGCGGCGCAAGCCAAGGATGTCGACATCATCATCACGACCGCGCTGATTCCGGGAAAGCGTGCTCCGATCCTCATCACCAAGGCGATGGTAGAGAGCATGCGGCGCGGTTCAGTGGTGGTCGATTTGGCCGCCGAGCAAGGAGGGAACTGCGAGGTCACACAACCGGGTCAAGCGATCGTGCACGCGGGCGTGACGATCGTCGGCTACACCGACCTGGTTTCGCGGCTCGCAACACAAGCCTCGCAGTTGTACGCCACCAATGTCGTGCATCTGTTGGATGAAGCCGGCGGCGCCGAGAAGTTCGCGCTGGCCGACGACAACGACATCCTGCGACCGATGACGGTGCTCAAGGACGGAGTCCTACAGTGGCCTCCACCAAAGCCTGATGAAGCCACGCCAGCGGCTGCTGCGGCGGGGCCCAAGAAGCAGGTGTATGGCAGCCATCACGGGCCGCCGGTACCTGCCGCCGAAGGAAAGAAGTCGAGCAAAGCGTGGTGGATGGTCGCCTTTGCCGGAGCCGTCCTGTTGGGAATTGGAATCGGAGCGCCGCCCGTGTTTCTGACACACTTCACGGTTTTCGTCTTGGCTTGTTTCATCGGGTATCAAGTGATCTGGAGTGTCACCCCCGCGTTGCACACCCCGCTGATGAGCGTCACCAACGCGATCAGCGGCATCATCGTGCTTGGCGGGATGCTGCAGATCTCCGGACCCAAAGGTTCCCCGGCCACCCTGTTGGGTGCGATCGCCATCTTCGTGGCGATGATCAACATTGCCGGTGGATTCCTCGTCACCCAGCGCATGCTGAAGATGTTCCGCCGATGAACGCCTCTCCGCTGCTCACCGTCGCTTACATTGGCGCCGCCGCGTTGTTCATCCTGAGCCTCAAGGGCTTGTCCCATCAGGAAACGGCGCGACGCGGCAACTTGTTCGGCACCGTCGGCATGATCATGGCGGTCTTGGCGACCGCTTTCACGCATCACCTTCACGACGATGCACTCCTGCTGATCGGGCTCATCGGTGGATCGATCATCGGCGCCGTGCTCGCCGCGCGCGTGGCGATGACGGCCATGCCGCAACTGGTCGCCATCTTGCACAGTTTCGTCGGCTTGGCGGCCGTGCTCGTGGGTGTGTCGAATCACATTCTTCCGGCTGCCGAGTTGCTCGGCTCGGAAAAGACGATCCACGACATCGAAACCTACATCGGGGTTTGCATCGGTTCCTTGACTTTCACCGGATCGATCATCGCCTGGGGGAAGCTGCAGGGTGTGATCCGCAGCAAACCGCTGCTGATTCCGGGGCGGCACCTGGTCAATCTGCTGATGTTTCTGGCCTGCATCTGGTTGGGTGTGCGCTATGTCCAATACGGTCACGAGGCGCTGCCCGAACTGCTGATCATGACGGCAATCTCGGGCGTGTTCGGTGTCCATATGGTGATGGCGATCGGCGGTGCCGACATGCCGGTGGTGGTGTCGATGCTCAACA
>CAZAHQ010000250.1:0-6176 GCA_964484415.1 uncultured Acidobacteriota bacterium
GCGGGAAAACGTGCCGATCCGAGGTTTTACCCGGAGCCGACCCTCGGTTTGCGATCGCAGCAGCCGCCAACACCATGATCGGGGCGTTTCGCGCCCGACCATCGTTCATCGTCGAGATCCCAACGCGATCACCTTCCGACGCCGCACGTCGAACCGATCGCCGTGCAACAGCACATGTACCTTCAACCCCTGTGCCGCCAACATCGTCACCGCGTCGACACCGGCGCGACGCTCGACCGTGGCCGGCTTGGCGTCGATCACGATTACGGTGCCGACTCCCAGCACCTCAAATGTTCCATCCGGCTTGACCCACACCGCCGTGTCCTCATCGACGCCGACACCGAGCAGGTCGGGGTGCTCGAGAATCACGGTGAAGAGTCGGTTCTGACGTTGGCGCGCCACGAAATGCTGATCGACGATCACACCCGGAAAAAAGCCGAAGCCACGTTTCAACTCGACCGCTCCGGCCCGGATCACCTCGAACTTCCCTTCACCGGTAATCATTTGTGCGCTCTGACACGCGGTCCCGGCCGATGTTCCGCCGATGACGACGCCACGTTCGAAGGCAGCAACGATCGCGTCGCCGACCGGCGTGTCGAGCAGCGCATCGGTGAGTCGCACTTGGTCCCCACCACCGAAGAAGATGGCGCGAGCGTTGCGAACGGCCTCGACGAATTCCGGTCGCGCGGCATCTTCGCGGGTCTTCAACGCAAGGGTGGTGGCGTTGGTTGCGTTGCCGCCTTCGACGAAACGGCGGGTGTACCAGGTCAGGGACTCTGGATCCTCCGACGCGGTCGGGAGGATGACGATCGGCGCCTGCGGGCCGCCGGCGAGTTCGACGATCTTGCGAATCGCTTCGGTCGACTCGACCTCACCGCCGCCGATCAAAACCAAGTGGCCATGCGTCACAGGGGCTGCGGCGTGCGTCGTGACGCAACCGAGAATCGCTCCCAACATCACCATCAGCCATCGCATCACCGTTCCTCCACTCTATCAGCCTGACCCTCGAGCCGATATCAAACCCCGCGACTAGAG
Organism: uncultured Acidobacteriota bacterium; assembly: GCA_964484415.1. Taxonomy (GTDB): domain Bacteria; phylum Acidobacteriota; class Polarisedimenticolia; order J045; family J045; genus JANNUT01. The sequence continues at coordinate 1,036 of CAZAHQ010000250.1, forward strand.
CCCGGCAAGCAGCGCATCGAAGTCGATGCATCGCTCGCTGTGAGCCTGCATCCACTCGATCTTCTCTTGGTCCTCGGGGCCGGTCTTCGCCACGTAGTCGTTTACCAGCGCGAACACCTCCCCGGTAGAACGGACCGGGCGCAGGTACGGGATGCCGCTGGCATCGAGGATCCGCTGCGTTGGTGGGCTGATCGGACCGACACCGGCGACGATCAACCCGCAGATTTTGTCCTTGTATTCCGGGATCGCGTAGAGCGAACTGAGCGTCACGATCAACTCGTCCCGGCTGCTGGTGGTAACGATCAGCGTGGCATGGCGCAGCAGGTCGACGCAGCGCTCCGTCGACGCCGCCCCGAGGTGGATCCGATGCGCGATGCGCGAGCCATCGTCGAGCGCACCACGAAGCGGCGTGTCGAGATACTTGGCCAGTTGCGCCAGCGTGGGGCTGGCCAACACGGCGGAATAGTCCAGTCCGCCCAGCACCCCCACCGCCTCTGAATGCAGCGCCTTGCTCATGTAGTGCAGCGACGACGCGCGCTTGTCAGGCAGCAGTTTGTTGGCCAAGACGAAGCGCACATCGGCCTGCTCCTTGCGATACAAGGGCAGGTTGAGGCTGACGGCATCGACGGCGCTACCAATTCCTCCCTTCACAACGATCAGCACCGGCGCCTGGCAAAGACTCGCCACGCGCGCATTGGAAACCCCCATCACCGCACCGACGCCGCCGTGCCCGGTACCCTCGATGATGATGAAGTCGTGACGACGCTCCAACTCGGCCAGACTCTCGAGGATTCGAGCGGTGAGGTTCTCGGTGCGGACCACGCCATCGAGCACATCTTTGGTGAACCCCTCGCGCGCCACCACCGGAGACATCAGCGGCAAGTCTGCTTGCAACCCATAGGTAGTGGCCATCAACGCCGTGTCTTTGTCGACATCCAATTCGCCGATCCGCACATACTGCTGGCCGACCGGCTTGATGAATCCGACGCGCTCGAATCGCTTCCGCGCCAGGTGCATCAGACAGACACTGATCGTGGTCTTGCCTGAGTGTTGTTCCGTCGCTGCCACAAACAGCCGCTTGGCCATCGCCGCCCTCCTCGCCAGCCGTCACGACAAAGTGCCGGGTCCCGAGATTGGTTGGTGCTCTTCGGATTGAATGCTAGCCTCCGGCATGAAACGTCGCGCGATTTTTCTCACACTCGGGCTATCGATCCTACCCACCATGGGCGCCGAACAAGCGTTCCCTCCCACCGCATCTGGCACCTCCGAGTTCAAGACGCTGCCGGCTGGTGTCCTGCTCAAGTCGACCGCCAAGGGTAACTACTTCGACCAGTCCAATCGGCTATTTCGTCCACTGTTCAACTACATATCCAGTCACGACATCGCGATGACCACCCCTGTCGAGGCGCAGATCGACCGCGCAGCGATGTACTTCTGGGTGGCCAACGCCGAGCAGGCCAAGGTCACGGGGGATGCTCCCGGGGTCGAGGTGCTCAGGATTCCCCAGCGGCGCGTCGCCAGCCGCGGCGTCCGCGGGAGCTATTCGCGCCGCAACTTCGAAACGACTCGCGATGAACTGATCGCTTGGTTGAAATCACAACCGGATGTCGAGGCGGCCGGGGAACCTTACGCCGTCTACTGGGATGGCCCAATCACCCCGTGGTTCGCCAAGCACGCCGAGGTGCACATTCCGGTGCGTGCGCGCACAGCCGAGTAAGACCAGGTTCGCACTTACCTGCGGGCCGAATGGTCTCCGTGCGGGATGCGACCCGCTGAGTCGCGGGCGGGCGGCGGCACCGAGCCGGCCTGCGTCTCAGCGAGCGCACGACCCAGGTTTCACCCCATACGATCCAGGAAGAGTTCTTTTGGCCGTCGCGACATTCGCGCCGCAATCGGTCGCATCGACCTTGACCAACGGATCCTTCCACCGACTCACGCCGCAGATCTGCGATGCACGACAGAGCGCCGCTTGATCGAGCACGATCGATTCGTCCGACAGCAACCCGTCAGCGTCGCCGTAGGTCGCCCCGTCATAGAGCAGACAGCCGTCGAAGTACATCCGTTCCAAGACCACATCGCCCTGTGCACCATCGTTGTCGCTCGATGTGATCTTGAGGTCGGCGCTGACGGCGGTCTTCGGCGCCGTGGTATCGATCGTGAACGGCACTGCGTCGGTGGCTGCGTTGCCACCCGAGTCGGTCGCCGTGACTGTTACGACGTAGTCGCCGTGCTGTGAGTACAACGGTCCACCTGCGGGTGCATAGCTTCGTTCGATCGCAGAGCAGCCGTCGGAGAAGTTGTCGGTCACCAGCACCGGCAACGCAGTCGGGCCGAAGCACGCGTTGGGCTGCGGCGCGATCACCTCGCCGACCGGTGGCTGCGTGTCGCGCACCGTCACGTTGAACGCAGCGGTGCTCGACCGATCGCCATCCGACACCGTGAGCACGACGCGATGCAGACCACCGGCCAGAGTGAGTTCGGCAACCGCCGACTCGGCGACCGGTGCGCCATCGACGGTCCATGAATACGTGATCTGATCGCGATCCGCGTCGGTTGATGCGCTGCCGTCCAACCTCACCAGCGCCCCACCTGCACCACCGCACTCCAGCGACCGATCGTCGCCAGCCACAGCCAGAGGCGGGTGGTTGTACTGGATCTGCTCGATTCGAGTGCCGCCGCGCTCATCGTCGAGCAACACATACGTGATGCGGCCGTAGCGGCCGACCCACAGCGGCCTGCCCGATAGCGCGTAGGTCGCGATCAAGGTCGCATCCTCTCCTCGATGCAGTCGCGCACTGGTTTGATCGACCAGCCAGAACTCGTCACCGAATTTGTCGTAGAAAACATCGGCAATCGGTGCGGCGACATCGAGCTTCCGGGATATCTGCATCTCGGGATACTCACGTCCTTCTAACGAATGGAACAACTGGCCGTTGGTGGTGACAGCCAAACTGCGCCCCGCCGCCCAGATCTGCCCTCCGTGATCGAAGAGATGCAGTGTCGGCCACCAGTAGACGTCCGGCGTCGAGCCATGGAATGTGAGATCGAGCGAGGCCACCGCCGGGAACAGATACCACCAAGATGCAGCCTGATAGGCATAGAACAGCTTCTTGCCATCGGGCCGTAGCGAGAGGTAGGCATTGGTTCCGGCGATGAAAGCGCCGTCCAACTCGCCGGTCTCGGTATAGAACGAGGCTGCCAACGAGTAGTAGTACCAGCCCGAGGCTGGCGTGATGATCACCAGATCGTCGGAAACCGGCTGCAGGTCGAATGGATCCTGCTGCACCTCGACGATCGATCGGCGCGTCTGGTCGCTCAGATCGAAGCGCGCCACGAGTCCAAGCCGCCCGTACAGTGACTCCGAGTCGCGTTCCTCGTTCGGCTGCTGTGTTTGGAGCGCAGCAAACATTCGTTCATGACTGGGGGTGAGTGCGATCGCAACCGGCTCGTATTCGAAGCGCCATTCTCTTTCTGCCAGGCCCGAGGTGAGCGAAAGCGACACCATCCGGCGCCCACGCCTGTCGAGCGCGTACAGCGTTGGACGCGTTGGGTCGAATACCACGTCACGCGGCTGGAACCCGAGGCGGAACGGCGTTGTTGCTGCTACGAGTTCCCCCGTGTCCTCGTCACAGCTATCGCCGATACCGTCGGCATCGCGATCGAACTGGTTGGGATTGAGGATCCGCGGACAGTTGTCGCACGCATCACCCAACGCATCGCTGTCGGAATTGCGGCGCTGCAGATCGAAGGTGTCGGGGCAGTTGTCGACCGCATCTGTGGCAAGGTCACCATCGGGATCGTCGCAGTCATCACCGACGCCGTTGACATGCACGGTATCTCGCTGGCGTGGATTGGGGGTCAACCGGCAGTTGTCGGCACCATCCGAGACGCCATCGTTATCGGTGTCAGGGTTGTCCCAGGCAGTGCCGAGTTCTCGTTCGGTGCGGTTGGAAAGACCGTCGCCGTCAGTGTCGTCATCGCTGCTCAGGAACTGGACGATCTTGGTCAGACCCTCGAATCGCACATCGTCGATGTACCACCCGCCGCCGCGTGGCTCGGGGTAGTAGTAGTAGTAGTCGTCGCGTATCCCATCGTCGGCCACGAATCGCAACAGCACATCGCGTTCGGCAAAGTCACTCACGTCGAAACGCAGCAACTCCCAGCCGTTCGGCACCGGATGCGGCGTGCCGAGTGTGGTCCAATGGCGCCCACGATCCGCGGAGATCTGGACTCTGAAGATCTCATAGCCCGTGGGGGAGTTGAGCCAACTGCGCAGTGAGACGGCCTTCGCCCCGGAGCCATACAGATGCACGACCGGAGAGCTGACGCTCCCTACGATGCGCGTCTCGCTGATTCCCGACAGCCCGGTTGCCAGCACGTACTGGCCCGAGTGTGCAGCTGAAGGGCCGGCGATCGGGGCGCCCCAAGTCCAGCGGTCATAGCGCCCGCTGTGCGAAAACCCCTCTGGCCCCGACTCGAAGTCGAAGCGCTCGAGCGCCTCGAACGTGAGCCCGAACCCGCCGCTATCCTCGCCGCCCAGCGTCACCGCTTCGAGTTGCTCGTCATGCAGCGTGAGCGAGACGAGTCCATCAACGAACTCGACCAACGCCCGCCCTGTCCCGCCGCCGGAAATCAACAGGCCCGCCGTGGCGGTGGTCCCGAAGACCGCGCTGCCGCTTGCGGTGAGTGTGGCGCGTACACCCGTGAGGTCGCTGCGCAACGAACCATCGGCAGACTCGAGCCTGTACTCGACAGGAATCGATTCACCACTCTGAGCCGCGGATGGAGACGTGATGACCACGTGCAGCGCGTTGGCTCTATCGGTGTCGCACTCATCGCCGTTGCCACCAGGCTGGCGAGCGTCTCGCTGGTCCTTGTTCCACACGATCGGGCAGTTGTCGCTTCCGTCCAACACGGTGTCGCCGTCGCTGTCCTTACTGAGTGGATCCATGCCGCGTTCCAGCTCGACGGCATTCGTCACGCGGTCTCGATCGGCATCGGCGCTGGGTTCGAAAAAGTGCAACTCGCGATAGACACCGGTGATTCGAATATCGTCGAAGAAGACACCATCTCCCAACACGGGAGAGTAAGGGCTGCGCACCCCGATCACGACCGAAACTTGGGTTCCACGTCCGTCGTAG
>CAZAHQ010000251.1:0-6172 GCA_964484415.1 uncultured Acidobacteriota bacterium
ATCGACGTGGTGCCGGCGTTCATCGTGGCCTCGATCGTCTCGGTCTTCTTGGTGATCAGCTACCTGCGACTGGTCGTGGGGTTACGTTTCGCGGCAATAGAAGCCGGCGTGAGCCAACTCGTCTACTTGGTGTTCTTCTCCTGGGCGCACTTCCTCGAAGGATTCACGGGGTTGATCGTCACGATCGGTGGGGTCCTGACACTGTTTGCTCTGATGCAACTGACAGGAAGGACTCGCTGGAGTGAGATCGACACGTTGCGAGGCCAGGGTTCTACGGCAGCGACCGGACCGGAACTTCATGACGCGCTCAGGCAAGCCGCGGAAGGCCGTTGACACGAACCAAGGGCGCCGGTGCCAATGACGCACCAGTTACGTTCATCGCCTCGGCCGGCCGATTCTCACTCGCGCCGCGAGAGGCTTGCGCATCGCGAGGATCTGGCGGAACTCCAATGTCGATAGCGGGTGCATCGGATCTGGCTGAACAAGACGAGCGCGAACTGGATTTCCTGGGGCGATGACACCGCTGTATCAGGGAGCACTGCGCGCGGCCCAGCGCGCGCAGTAACCCCTAAGTCCACAGCCAAGAGTAATGAACGAGGGGCGGGCAGCGGCCCGCTTCCTCCGCCAGCACCTCGATGCCGAGGTACCTCGTGGGCACCTTGTCTATCTTGGGCGTTGCGGTCACAGTGCCGCGAGAACGTGCGACCTGGCGGAGCGATAACGGTGGGCCTGGTGGTAACTTCCGCTGGACCATGCAGCCAAGGCAAAGCACACCGAACGATACCGTCGATTGGCTTCCACGAACGTCGAGTCTGTGGCGATCACTGCCGCTCATACTAGCGACCTTGCTTGCCGGTCCAACGGCGAGCGGCACTGCTGGGCGCGAATCGGACGAATCGGAGCAAATTCGTTCACGCGAGCAGTGGTTCGCGGCCAATCGCGCGCAGGGGCTTGAAGCGAACACCTCGGCACGCGCGCTTAGGCGGGCGGCAGCGATCGAGACGTTGCAGGCGGCGGCACGGCAACGCTCGAACGCCCCACAGGGAGTTGCATCGACCACAAACCGGTGGTGGCCGATGGGCCCCGCAGGTGCGCGCTTCGATCAGTTCCGATTCGGCGACGTGTCGGGACGAGTCAGCGCGCTGGCGCGTGATGCGCAGGGCATCCTCTATGTAGGTGGTGCTTCGGGCGGCCTATGGAAGTCGATCGATGACGGTGCGAGTTGGATCAGCCTGCTCGATAACGCCGAGACGCCGTCTGTAGGAGCGATCGCCGTAGACCCGAACGATTCGAATGTGCTGTGGATCGGCACTGGCGACTACAACGTTTCGTGTGAGGCGTACTTTGGGGTCGGCATATTGCAGAGCGTCGACGGCGGACTCAGTTGGCGATCCCGCAACGGCAGCAGTGGAAGCGGCCTCGAGTCGGTCTCGTCGTTTGCCGCGATGGTTGTCGACCCGCGCGACTCGAACCACGTGCTCGCCGGCGCCGTTGCACGCGGTTGTGTTGGAGGTACCGCGTCGCCCGGTGGAGTCTTCGTCACCCGCGATGCAGGACTGACTTGGAATGAACGACTCAGCGGCGCCGCCGTGTACTCTTTGGTGCAAGACCGTCAAGACCGCCGCATTCTTTGGGCGGGCACCGGGCAAGGGATCTTCAAGTCGATCGATAACGGTGAGAGTTGGATCAAGCAGACCGCCTCCAGGCTTCCGAACAACAGCACGGGGCGAACCGAACTCGCGGTCGCACCGAGCGACGGGCGGATTGTTTATGCACTGTTCTCGGGTGGACCGACCGGCATCGAGTTCTGGGGGACGATCGACGGAGGCGTGACCTGGACGAAACGTTCCACGGGCGTTGCTGCTTGCGACGGCCAGTGCAACTACAACATGGCCTTGACGGTCGATCCACTCGACCCACAGGTGATCTACCGCGGCACGGTGTGGTTGTTCAAATCGGTCGATGGCGGGGAGACGTGGGCCCCGTTGATTGCGCCACTTGGTCCCGATCAGGAGGTGCATCAGGACATTCAGGAGCTTCTGATCGATCCAGCACAACCGCGCACGCTGTACATCGGCTCTGATGGCGGCGTGTGGCGCAGCGATGATGCTGGTGCAACCTTTACCAACATCAACGCCAACCTGAGCCTCACGCAGTTCTACGGAATCGATGTGCATCCGTTCGATAGCGGGCAGATTTGCGGGGGGACTCAAGACAACAGCTCACTGGTGCGAGCCGACGCGAGCAACAGGTGGCAGTTGCAAGAATTCACCGGTGACGGTCTGCTCTGTCAAGTCGATCCGGTGGATCCTGCGTACGTCTACATTGGGGCGTTCGCATTCAACGGGCCGGCGGTACTGCGCTCAACGACCGGCCTGCTTGGCCCTTTCAACGTCAACATCTCGACCATCAGTAACGGTATCGATCCTTTCGAGCGCTGGCCCTTCATCCCGCAGTTCATCGTCGACCCTGGCGCGCCGAACACGCTCTATCTCGCCTCGCAGCGGATCTATCGCACACTCGATCGCGGCGATCACTGGGAGAAACTCGGCCCCGCGGACCTCACATCTACCGGCCGCGGCAGCGTGACGGCGCTCGATGTTCACCGCAACTTCTCCAACGTTGTGCTGGCGGGCACGGAAGACGGTCGAGTCTGGCGCTCGGACAACCGTGGGTTGAAATGGTCCGACGTCAGCAGTGGCCTACCATCGCGGCGAATCAACGATCTTGCGGGCGACCCCACCAACGCGTCGCGCGCCTTCGCGGTCGTCGGCGGATTCAACACGGCGCATCTGTGGGCGTGGGACGATGTCGACGGCTGTTTCGCCCGCGGCGACGGCTTGCCAAACGTCCCCGCCAACAGCGTGATCGCCGTCTCGCGAGATCAACTGTTTGCAGCCACCGATGTCGGGGTGTTTCGAAGCGTTGACGCCGGACATAGCTTTGAGCCGTTCATTGAAGGGCTACCTCACGGCGTCGTGGTGGTCGACCTCAAGTACTCGTCGCGCCTCAACACGCTTACCGCGGGGACGTATGGTCGAGGCGTGTGGCAGGTGTCGCTGGAACCGGTGGCTCCGAAACTGATTCTGGAGACTGTCGATCGTCCGCTTACAGAAGTCGCTGGAGACGGAGATGGGTTTGTCGACCCAGGTGAGACGTTCGAAGTCACCGCGCGTTTGAGAAATGTTGGCGGCGAAACGGCGCGTGGGATCCGCGCGAGTCTCTCTACCGCGACGGCGGGTGTCACCATTGTCCCGCCCGCAGAGCGGAGCTTCGGTAACGCGGATGCGGGAGAGGTTGTGCCGCCCGACTCACCGATGCGTTTCACGGTTTCACCGAACACCCCGTGTGGAAGCGACATCCACTTTGACCTCACTGACGTGACCAGCGTCGAGCCATCACTGCGCTACGACGAGCTGCTCGACGTGCTTACGCTGACTGTTGCCGATAGGTTCGGTCCGCCAGTGATCGCGCGGCCGCTCGATGAGGATTTCGATCCACCACCTGCAATCGGTTGGTCGCATAGTGCACTGCCGTCTCCGACCAGCGCATGCCCTTCGCCCACCAAGGACGAGTGGAAGATGCGACGCAAAGATGGCGCGCGTCGCAACAGCTTTCACTATGGAAAAGGGCCCGGTAGTAGTTACGGGAGGCTCGCTCATGGATGGCTGTACTACGGAGGTCGTGACTCGACGCAAGGCGCGGGCGTAGTGATTCCCGCCGATGTCGACACTGTCGTGCTACGTATCGAGCACTGGTACAACACACAACGCGGTGCCGACGGCGGCCAGGTGTTGATCGATGCGATTGACGACGGGCGCGACGACTACACGCTGCTCGTCCCTGAGGGCGGTTACACCGGCACGCTAAGAAGCGGGACCTGCAATCCGCTGCAGGGAAAACCTGCCTTCAACGGCAAGTCTGGTGGATGGATCACCTCACGTTTTGACCTCACGCGCTATCGCGGACGCCGCGTGCGTTTTGCCTTCGTGTTTGGCTCGGACACGTCGCCGTCGCGTAACGAAGGTTGGTATATCGATCGCGTGGTGATCGAAACACAGCGACCCGGCGATCCGATCTGCACGGGCGCAGCCGCCTAGAGCCCGGTCACGAACAGTCCGTCTTTGCCAGCGCCAAGCCGTCACCCGTAAACACCGTTTTCTCGCGCGGAGCATGTGGTGTGGTGTCGCTGTGTCCCTTGGCAGCTCACTGCTGGCGGGGGGAAGCAGCCTGCGAGAACCAGTTTCCGCGGCATCCGCTCCGCGACAAGAGGTTGTGCGGACTCGGCAGAGTCGCTCATGGCGCCACTGCTTCCGCAACGGAGCGAGGGCACTCTCTTGGCCTGGAGGAACGATGCGCCGAGGTCAACTCGTCACGGTCGCGGTGGCTCTGTTTGGATCGTCGTGGGATGTGTCGCGCTGCTGTGGCGACAGCGAGAGCAACCTGTGGGAGGTGCTTGAGAGCGCGGATGCGCTCGTGATCGGCGCAGTCGTTGTCAAGGATGTTCGACAAATGGAGATGGAGCACCAAGTCGTCAACTTCGTGATCGATGGTGATGAGGAGGGGAGTCTTGCAATCCCACGAATCGAGACCGTGAAGGCAACGGTGAAACTAACACACGTGACGATCAAGCTTGACGACGTCGTTCGAGGTTCGAACCAAACGCTGCAACCAGGAGCGTTTCTGGTCCAGCCGTATATCTTCACGGATCCCGAGGAGCCTCTGGAGGTTCGTCACACGTTCTCTGCAAGCAATGAAGAAGGCAGGGTCTTTCTGTACCCGCTAGATGAACTGTGCGACTCCGCTTCCTGCCGAGAACGGTTCGGTGCCTTCGCCCGCCGCGCTGCAAGGCTGCTTGAATCACCGGAAGTCTCACTCCGCGCGGTCGCGGACTGGAGTCTGTCGCTGGCTGCGGACGACGACTTGTGGCCAGACGGGTTGGAAACGCTCGCGACGCAAGAGAAGGTCACGCGGCTCGCGCCCACCGGTATCGATGGAGAGCAAAAGGTGTACGTCGAAAAGCTCTTCCATCTCTTGACCGAGAAGGAGATCGCTCACCTGGTCGAACTCGCACTCGAGGCTGGGCCTCGCTCGGAGCGATTCGTGGCGACGATCAATCTTCCGTTCGAATCGATTCCCGCAGAGCTCCTTGCCGCCGCACGCCACGAGGTAGAGACGATCCTCGAGAGCGGAGGGGACCTTGCTCACGCTCAGGAGTTGATCGATAGGCTCATCTTCATGCACGCCGACTCATATGAAGACGCGTACGAAGAGGCGAATCAGCCAGACGGTGGCCCAGTCGCTCGCACTGCACGCACGCTTTGGCTACGGATCGATGAACTGCAAGTTGACGAAGGGGAGAACCTTCCGCTGATTCGCCACGCGTGGGCTAGCCTGATTCAGGAAGGCTGGATCCCCGATGGGCCGTACGACGTCGCGTGGTGGCAGCCGGACCTCGCCGCCGCGGCATTCGAGCACATCGATCGCGTCGACTGGGAGATGAGTGTCGATGGCTACGGGCGCGATGATGGTGAAGCCGCAGGGCGCTCGCCGGACGAATGGGAATCCCGCTGGGCAGTAACGGCTTCCGAAGACGAAAAGCTAGCGCGTGATGCGGTGGAGTGATCTCACGCTTCGTCCAACTCGCGATCCGCATCACCCTACCGATTTCGCAAGGACTCATGACTCAGGCTTCGCGTGGAAAGCCACGTTCCCCACCAACCACTACGACCGCTGCGCACTGCTCTTCCTGCACTCCAGTTATTCCTTGTTTCCCTCCTTCGACCCCTTGAGACCATAGGTGCACTCGCCGACCGGGTCGGGCCCGAAACCCCACATCGCCTCGATCGTGCCGTTGTGGTTGTATCGCGTCCATAGCGAGCGGGAATGTCGAATTCCGACTCCATCGAAGCTCAGTGGCGGGAACGATAGTTTGCGAGCCGCTTTCACCGTGGCGTCACGCGCGGTACCGACGCCGCGAATCGGTTCCACGCCGATCACGGCGCCCTTCTCGTCGACGAGCAATCGAACCACAACGTCACTCGAGTCCTTGATGGCAAACCCGGGCGGCCAAGCCAACCCTCTCACTACCCGCTCGTTGACGAAGCGGAAGACCAATGTCGATAGGTGTTGGTTGCGCGCAGCAGAGTTGGGAAATCCCTGCGTCAAGACC
>CAZAHQ010000252.1:0-1477 GCA_964484415.1 uncultured Acidobacteriota bacterium
ATCTTCATCAGCGCGCAGTTGACGGTAATGCGGTGCAGCCAGGTGGAGAGCCGCGCGCCCGACTCGAACGAGTGGATCGCGCGATGCATGGAGATAAACGCTTCCTGCAAGACATCGCTCGCATCGTCGTCGTTGCGCATGAAGCGGCGAGCAACGGAGAGCAAGCGCCCCGAGTGCGTTCGAACCACTTGCTCGAAGGCGCGCTCATCGCCGGCTCGAAGGCGCTGGATTAGATCGGCCTCGCTCGACGGCTGGGCCGACGGCGCCGAGTTCTGCGCGGGGTTCCACACAGGCGCCAGGCTATCACGCTCGCGAGGTGTCTCCGCGTGGCGGTCGCTTGCGGTCACGCCTGCGTCCTCACACCGGCGAGCGAGGGCAGCGATGGCAAAGGAGGCGCGTCGCCCCACGACAGAACGTGGCGCGCAACGTTCAAGACCGCCCCCGTCAGACCGATCACCGTTCCCTGGGCGCGGCTGCCGACCACGACCGCATCGAATTGCGGCAGGTCGTCGGCCGACATGGCGAAGCTGCGCCGCAGCAGCAACTCATAGCTGCGAGCCGCTTCATGCGGATCGCGATGCTCGGCGCGAATACGATACAAGTTCTCGGGAAGCACCGGCACGCGGCCCAACAGCGCTTGCTCGGCCAACCGATAGCAACTGTCGCGGTGATAGGGGGGGACGTGTCTTTCCTCGCACCAGTAGACATGCCAGCGGTCGAAGTCGGCGCGGGTGTGCTGACTCTCCAACGCGATCGCAGCCAACAACGGACGCAGGTTGGCTCCACCCCCGAGCGCGATTCGGAACGACCCACGCTCGCGAATCGCCTCGTCGGCCCAGCGCAGAACCCGCACTGCCTCTCGCGATGCCAGTGTGGTCTCCAAGTTCGGGTCGATCGTCGGTCCCATGCCGTCCTCTTGGCCGCCCGCTCGGGGGTCCTGGCATAGGATGCACAGCCTCTGCAAATAGTTTCAAAACGCAGGCATGAATCTGCTGGGTTACCCTTCAGGTCCGATGGATCACGCACCCCAGCACGAATACGAACGTCGTCGCGACCATTGGCGCGGGGTCGGGGCTGCCATGGCCGGCCGCGATCGTCTATTCGTGGGATTGAGGTTGGCCTCACTGATAGCGGGAATCGGGGCGCTGGCCCTGGCCGCTTCGGGCCGAATCTCACCCTGGTGGGTCGGCGCAGCCGTCGCTGCGTTCGGAACGACAGTGCTGATTCACGATCGCGCGCTACAGGTGGCTCGACGCGCGGCCCGCGCGGTACGTCTGTATGAAGCAGGCTTGGCCCGCTTGGCCGGGGACTGGCCCGGTACCGGCGACGACGGCAACGACCTGTTCGAGGCGGCGCATCCGTTTGCACTCGACCTTGACCTGTACGGGCGCGGTTCGTTGTTCGAACGATTGGCGAGCACCCGAACGAATGCTGGTCGGCGGGCGCTCGCCCGCTGGCTATCGACCCCGAGTGCGCC
>CAZAHQ010000252.1:1577-6159 GCA_964484415.1 uncultured Acidobacteriota bacterium
CCCGAACTGAGGGTACTGTCGGGACTGTTGCAACGAATCGAGGTGGAGCCGTTTGCGTCGCCAGCTTTGGTGGTATTGCAGCGGCGCATCGCGGGCGAGGTGCCGGCGTCGCGCGCGATCACGCAGTTGGCGGCCACGCTCGATCGCCTCGATTGGCGCCTCAATCAGATCTTTCTTCCCATGTCACTGCCACTATTTTGGGCAACACAGCACGCATTCGCTGTGGAAGCATGGCGCGCTCGTTTCGGCCCAGCGGTGCATGACTGGTTCGAGGCGGCGGGCGAATTGGAAGCGCTTTCGGCTCTGGCGGCGTTCGCATTCGAGCAGCCGGAAATGGTCTACCCGCAGTTGGTGAGCGGCGCACCGCGTTTCGAGGCGCAAAAGCTCGGACACCCGCTGCTACCGCTCGAACGCTGCGTCCACAACGATGTGCGACTCGGGACAACCACACGGCTGCTGATTGTCAGCGGATCCAACATGTCAGGGAAGAGCACGCTGCTTCGGTCGATCGGTGTGAATACGGTGCTGGCTCAAGCAGGGTCACCGGTGCGCGCTGCAAGCCTGACGCTCACGCCGTTTTCGTTAGGGGCGTCGTTGCGAGCGCAAGACTCGCTGTTGGATGGCCGCTCACGCTTTTTGGCCGAGCTCGATCGTTTGCGGACGATCGTGCAGATCGCTCGCGACGGATCTCCGCTTCTGTTTCTGATCGATGAGTTGCTGTCGGGAACCAACTCGCACGATCGCAAGTTGGGAGCCGAAGCGCTGATGCGCGAGCTGCATGCACTCGGAGCGATTGGCCTGCTGACCACGCATGACCTAGCGCTCACCGAGAGCGCCGCCTCGCTGGGAAGCGATGTTCGAAACGTGCACTTTGTCGATCACCTGGAAGGCGGCGAGATGCGCTTCGACTATCGCCTGCACGAGGGAGTTGTTTCCAAGAGCAACGCCCTGGAGCTGATGCGGCACGTGGGATTGATCTAGCCGCTGCTCGCGCGATCGCGGCGCGGCACCAGAAGCGAGGGACGGATGACGCGCGGCGCCAACCGTCCCAGCGATCTTCTGCTTACTTCTTGTCCTTGCCCTTCTTCTCCACCTTGGCCGGCTCGGCAGCCTTGGTCAGGCGGCCACCCACGATCTTCAAGCAGGTCTCCGCTTCCAAGCGAATGAAGCCGCTGCCGTTGCAGCCGTTGGAACCGTGACAACCGCTGTGACGGCAGCCATCGGCACCGCAGTCGCCAACGCCCTTGCACTTGTTGATGCCCCAGCAAGGCACCTTGCCGGCGTCTTTGTCGGCACCCGGCTTGGCGTCCTCGGCCAGCGCGAGCGAGGGGAGAGCGAGTGCACCAGCCAATGCGGCCAAGAACAACTTTGACTTTCCGTTCATCGAACCTCCAAAGAGTGTGTGTCGTCCAACTGTGTGGCGACGGGGTTGAGGGTGAAGAGCGACAGCGCCAGTGCGCGCTGCATCAACATCAAGAAGCTGCGTACATCATCGGGATCGTCACCGAGCGACAGCGAGGCGGCGAGTCCTGTGAGTGTGCTGCCCTGCTGTTCCGCGGCTTGAAGCAATGTGGCGAGTTCGTCGTCGATCTCTCTTACGAAGATCTCACCCTCGTTGCGATGCACGAGAAAGCAACGTGGTTTCTCACGCAGGTCGATATCGATCTCATCGTCTTCGGGTGTGAAGGCGGTCTGCCACAAGTCGCGCAGCGGCCAGATCGAGCGAAACACGCGTGCCGATGGCTGAAGCACAATGCTGCGCTCCGCCGCTTGGCTTGACGGCATCTCTCGCAGCCCCTTCCAGGTCAGCGGCTGAGGCTCGGCTGCGATGAAGCAGTCGGAAACAGCGCGCTCGAGCTGCGCGAGGTCGGGGATGAAGGGCAGGCTCGAGCTCAGTGCGTCGCCGCCAACAAAGCTGGGGAAGCGCTCACCGGCCATCGCCAAGTCGTAGCGACGCGGCGGGCAAGCCATGAGATAACGGCCGACCAAGCCGCTGAAGGCATCGTCGCCGGCGATCCGCGCGATGGCGCGGTAGTCCTGCGCCAGCACATCGCGTAGCCGCACGAAGTAACCCGTGGTGTAGACATGCCAGCGTCGCTCGACATCACCGGCCGGTGGCGCACAGAAGTGCTCCGCGCGCGAGGCGGCGTCTCGCGATTCGAGACCGGACAGGTCGCGCAAGAACTTCCGTTGGACCACAGCCAGACTGCTGGCCGGCTTAGGCAATGCGCTGCACATGGTTGATCTCCGTCAGCGCTTCACGAGCGGCGGCATCGGCGCGGTGTGCTTCAGCCAGTACGGTCTGAAGCGGTGGAATGTTGGCGTCCCATTCGATCAGTGTCGGTGCTGCGCCGAAGCGGCGTACGGCGCGCCGATACAGGTCCCAAACATCGGTGCAGACTGGGCCATCGTGAGTGTCGATCACGACATCGCCGAGATCCTGATGGCCCGCCAGGTGAAACTGCGCGACCCGTTCCGCCGGAAGCCAGTTCATGTAGGTGAACGGATCCAAGCCGTGATTGCGGGTGTTGACGTAGAGATTGTTGACGTCCAGCAGTATCAAACAGTCGGCACGCACGGCGACCTCGGCCAAGAACTCGGCCTCGCCCAATGTCGACTGCTGAAACTCCAGGTAGCTGGAGATGTTCTCGAGCAGCAATTGCCTGCCGAGCAGGTCTTGCACTTGGCCGATCTTCTCGACCACCCGGTGCAGCGTCGCTTCGGTGCGCGGCAGCGGCAGCAAGTCGTGGCTGTTGTGGCCGCCGGCCGAAGTCCAGCACAAGTGATCGGAGACCAGCGACGGTTGCAGCCACTTTTCGAGCTGCCCGAGTTTGCGCAGGTAGTCTTTGTCGAGTGGGTCATCGGAGCCGATCGACAACGACACACCGTGCATGACCACCGGGTAGTCGTGTCGAACACGGTCTAGCACCTGGATCGGCTTGCCGCCGTCGACCATGAAGTTCTCGGAGATCACTTCGAACCAGGCGACCGGTGGCTTTTCTGTGAGCACCGTGTCGTGGTGCTCTTTTCGCAAACCGATACCTGCGCCCGTGATGGTGTGCTGTTTCATGCCGGTTGGATGCAGCGCCAGCGCGCCCCGTTTCAGACAAAGAAAAAGCCCGCCAATGGCGGGCTCGGAGAGCGAATCGGAGCAGAAGAGCAGCGAGGCGCGATGTCGGATCAGTCGATCACCTTGACGACGAAGTAGTCGAACGCTCCATTGACGTCACGAAACCAATGTGGCGTTCCGTTGGGGACCACGACCACATCTCCTTTCGCGAGCTTGCGCACGTCACCACCATCGATGCCGCGGCCCCGCGTTTCGAACGGCGCCGTCTCCTTGCCTTCCACGACCTTGCCGCCGGTAACGAACGTCGCCTGTCCATCGACCACGTAGATCACATCGGTCTCGCGTGCATGGACTTCAGCCAGGCCGGCCTTGTCGCGATGGCTCGCATGCACCTTGTAGTCGCTGACCTCAAGCAACGGCTGCCCTTTGGCAAATGCCGCCGTCACCGCTTTGCGCTCGAAGTACTCCACCGCCGGGACGCTTGCGCTCTTCGGGACGGTTGCCAGTGCCGCCGCTCCCGCGAGCGCCACCTCTTCATCGCGCTGTGCGCTGGCGGCGCCGGAGACGCCGATGGCGCCCACGATCTGGCCATCGATCTCGAGCGGTACGCCGCCCTGCAGCGGGGTGAAGTCGTTGAGCGCCACCATCGGCGTGCGGCCGTTCTTGATGATCTCCTCGAAGACGCGCGTCGGCTTTTTGAAAAGCGCCGAGGTGCGCGCCTTGCCATACGAGATCAACGGCCCGGCAGCGAATGTGTTGTCGAGCCGTTCGAGCAACATCAGGTTGCCGCCGTCGTCGACGATCGCGATGGCGGCCGTGTGGTTGTCCTTGTTCGCTTCGCGGACCGCCGCAGCAACCACCTGCTTGGCAGCCTCGAGCGTGAGGGTCTTCTTCTCGCCAATCTGCGCCCAGGCGGAGGACGCAAGGGTGGCGAGCACAGCGAGTACAACCAGTCGAGTGCGCATAGGTTCTCCGTATGTCGTGCTGTCGTTAGGGTCGAATACCTGTTACGGACAAGCGCATCCGGTACACACCGGTGCGTGCGGTCATGTACAGCGTGCGGCCGTCGCTATCGCCCCAGGCAAAGTTGGCGGGCGCTTCCGGGCCTCTGATCGTGCCGAGATGTTTCCCCTCGGCGCTGATAACCCAGACACCGCCAGGCCCCGAGACAAACAGATGCCCTTGTTTGTCGATTTTGATGCCGTCGAGCGCTTCAGCTTCTGGAGCAGCGGCCATATCGAAGAAGACCGAGCCTTTGCCGAGCGTGCCATCGGCATTGACCGGGTAGCGTGTTACCCACTTCTTCGTCTCGTCCCAATTGGTGACGTAGAGAAACTTCTCATCAGGTGTGAAGGCCAATCCGTTGGGTCCGCGCAGATCGCTCACCACCTTCTGGAGCACGCCGTTCTTCAAGAGAAACACATCAAAGTCAGGCAACTCGCGGCGGGGGTCGTAGTGGAACTTCGGCAAGCCTAACGGCGGGTCGGTGAAATACAAAGCGCCATCGCTGCG
>CAZAHQ010000253.1:0-6146 GCA_964484415.1 uncultured Acidobacteriota bacterium
CGCTCTATCGCAAGCTCGCACAGTACGGTGCCGACGCCTCGGACTCCGAAGCGTGAGCACGCCGCCGCGCGGCTGGACCCGCAGTCGACCGGCACTGCAACTGCTGCTCGTGGTGGCGCTGGCGGTTGGCTCGGTGCTGACGGCAGTGCTGTGGTGGTTCGGCAGTCACGAAACCGCACGCCTCGAGATCGAGCAGCACGAGTTTGCTACGCGCACCGGTCAGTTGGCTGAGGTCTTGTTGCGCAATCGGCTCGAGCGCGGCCAGACGGTGCTGCGCGCCATCGCCGCGTCGCGCGCCGTGCAAGACGCGTTGGTGGCCGGTAACGTCGGATCGCTGACGCAAGCGATCCAACCGTTTCAATCTGAATTCGGCAGCACCATGGTGGTCATCGATGGAGCCAACGGCAAGCCGATGGCGGCGTCGACACCATTGGCCTACGTGCTGTTGGGGATCGACACCAACTCGGTCGAGGGGCGAGTACATCAGGCTCTCAGCGTGGCCGCCGGTGATCTCGTGATGCGCTTCGAGCAGCCGATCGAATCGGCACGCCGTCCAGTCGGCCGGCTGCGTGGCGCGGTGACATTGGGCCGCGTGTTCGTGCAGCAGTTGTCGCGTGATCTGCGCACGCCACTGGCCGTGTTTGTCGATGGCAGGGTCGTGCATCACACGTTCGCATCGTCGCCGGCCGTTCCGCTTGATGCGCGCGGGCGCGCGGTGGTCGGTAACGAGGAGTTCGACTTCAGTTCACATCCTCTCGCGCAACTGGGTGAGGATGTGGTGCTCCTGATCGGCGTCTCACGCGCCAACATCATCCAGGCTCAGCGTCGGACTCGGTGGCTGTTGTCGCTGTTGGGCGGCGGCGGGCTGGTGCTGACGCTCGCGGCAGTCGGCGGCTACCTTGCGTTGGGCGCAGCGCAGGAACGCTTGGCACGTCAGCGCGACGAAGCGGTTGAACGCACCAAGGACACGCAAGATCGCTTCGAGGCACTGCGCGCAGTCGTGCACGACATCAAGGCACCGGTCTCGGGAATTCAGTTGCGCTGCGAAGGGCTGCTCGATCATGAACCGGCGCCGCCGCTGGCGGCAGCGCTGTCGCAGATCAGCGATACATGTGAGCGGCTCAACCTGTACCTGGCCAACGTGCTCACCGCGGCCGAGGCCGAGAGCTCACCAATACTGTTGGTCAAGGACGTTGTGTTGGTGCCTGGGTTGTTGCACGAACTTGCCGAGCGGATCGAGCCGGTGGCGCAACGCCGGAACGTCGCATTGCGTGTCGATGCTGATGACTCCCTGCCACCGTTGCACGGCGACTCCGCGCTACTCGAGCGCGCACTCTGGAACCTCGCGGCCAACGCGCTGGCCGCAACACCGGCGGGTGGACACGTGGTGTTGTTCGCACGCCGCCGCGAAACCGAGCTGCAGGTGGGGGCCGAGGATACCGGTGCGGGGTTTCGCGAATTCGATCCGGCGGAGGCGTTCTCGCGCCAACGCCCGCGGGTCAAGCATGGTTCCTATCGGGCTGGCAGCAGCGGTCTTGGTTTGTTCATCGTGGCACGCGTGGCCGAGGCGCATCGGGGCCGGGCGGTCGCCGAGAACCGGCCCGAGGGAGGGGCTCGCGTCTCGCTCTTTCTCCCGTGGTCGTGAGCATTCGTTCTCAAGCTGAGAAAGGCGGGAGGCCAGAACTGTTCTCAGGCTGAGAAGTCGGGTTGGTTGGAAACCAGTGAGAAAGGACTAAGTCATTTATAACGAGTCAGTTAACGTCGAAGGCTCGACTGGCACTCAGATTGCTTTAGGAAGGGCGAGCAGCTTAAAGATGTTCTCAAAGGCCGGATTCGGAGCCGGCCTTTTCCTTTTTCCCCCTAACCAGTTCCCCGCCCTGCACCCTCTCCCCGCGAAACCACCACCGCGGCGGCGAGGTCGCCCGTGACGTTGAGGGTGGTTCGGCACATGTCCAGGAATCGATCGACTCCCAAGATCATTCCGATCCCTTCGGTCGGGATTCCGAACATCCCCAAGATCAGTGCGATCACCGGAAGCGATCCTGCCGGCACACCCGCCGTGCCGATCCCAGCCAGGATGCAGATGCCGCAGACCGTGAGTTGCTGCCACAGATTCAGGTGGACGCCGTAGAACTGCGCCAAGAACAGCACCGTGACCCCTTCGAACAATGCGGTGCCGTTTTGGTTGGCGGTTGATCCGATTGTGAGCACGAAGCGCGACACATGCGGCGGAAGCGCGAGATTCTCTTCAGCAACCTTCAGTGCCGTGGGGAGCGTCGCGTTGCTGCTGGCTGTCGAGAACGCCGTCAGCATGGCGTCCTCGATACCCTTGAAGAAAAACCGCGGACTCATCCCTCCCAACAACTTCACCGCCAGGCTGTAGATCACGAATTGGTGGATCGCCAGCGCAGCCACGACCACCAGTACGTACTTCCCCAACCCATACAGCACGTCGATCCCTAGCTGGGCCGTCAACGTAAACAGCAACGCCGCCACGCCGTACGGCGCAAACGAAATCACCAACTCGACCAACGTCATGGTGACGTCGTACATCCCTTGCAGGCCTGCCTCGAACTTGCGCGCCGCCTCGGTGCGTGTCAGCAGCAAACCGATCCCGACCATCAAGGCAAAGAACATCCAGGCAAGATAGTCACCGTTGGCGATCGCTTTGATCGGGTTGTCGGGGATGATCCCGATCAGAAGATCCAAACCGACCTTGGGCGCTTGTGCCGACGCGAGCGCTGCGCTCCGCTCCTTGGCGCCGCTGGTGAGTTGTTGCTTGACCTCGTCGGAGAAACCATCGCCGGGTCGCAGCAGATTCACGGCGGCAATACCGATCGCCACGGCGATCGTCGATACGACCACTGTGTACAAGAGCGTCTTGCTGCCGATACGCCCCAAGCCGCGCAGATCGCCCAAACCAGCGACACCCAGCGACAGCGCGGCGAAGATCAGGGGAGCGATCAGCATGAACAGCAGCCGCAAGAACATCTGCCCGATCGGCTGCGTGACGTACTTCAGGATCGAGGCGAGCCACGGCTGATCGTGAAACAGAGCGTGCGCCAGCATCCCGCCGGTGATCCCGGCGGCGCCGCCAATCAGCATCTTGGTGTGAAGACGCATCGCGGCGGGGATTAGAGCACAGAGCTTTGCCGCTCCGGCACGCTGATCAGATCGATTTAGTGCGGCGGCTCAGGCAGTGAGAACGTGAGCGAGGCCCACAAGCTCTCCCAGTCGGCGCCTGATTCCTTGGGCGCTTCGATCATCTGCACGGCACTCAAAAGCCACGCTCCGTAATAGCGCAACGGAAAGCTGACGCGACCGGCAGCATCGGTTCGGAGTTCGATCTTGTCGTTGGGGCGATCCTGCGCTTGCGCGCGCACCAACGCACCGGCCAGTGGTTCGCCCTTGTAGCGCAGTTGTACCGTGAGGTTGCCGCCGATCGTCACCGTGGCTGGATCGGTTTGTGGGATCAGCTCGAAGGTCAGCCCGGTGATCCGATTGAATCCTCCCGGCGGAGCCTTTCGGCCGCCGACTTGCAACAGCGCTTTGGCGCAGCGCGAGTAGATCTCCTTGCCATCGGCCGCCGACTGTCCGCGCTCGGCTCTGATGCGGCTGATTCGCTCCAATCCCTCTTGCTTCAGATAGGCCTCGAACTTCTCGGCCGGAAGCGTGATCGACGCCGGACTCGATCGATAGATCGCAATTGCAGGGCCGAGCGCCGTGGCTGCAGCGAAGCCCGCAGGGTCGGAGACAGGCTCGCCGTCGATCGGATGCTCGCCTCGTGGATCGATCAACGCGAAACGAACGATCCGATCGTCATCACGCGGCACCGTCTCTCCGGGCCAACCGGCGCCGACGCGCAACTCGAATCCCACCTGGCTCAAAGGTGCCGGTGCAAACGATGTCGGCATGATCCAGAACTCGTGGGCCTGGGCACTGCTGGTGCAGCCAAGCACAGCCAGCAACATCACGCCAAACGCGATCGATCGATTCATGGCGTCATCCTAAACGCTTACGGCGGGTTTGGTCGGGGGGGAGCCAAACCCGCCGCTCGCGGGGTGCGCCGCAGGGCCAGTAACCCGGCGGCTGTCCTACGTTGCGACGCGCTTATGGCGTGTCGTTGGGAGATCCGGCAACCGGGGTCTTGAGATACGGGAAGCTGCTATCGAAGAAACCGGCGTTGACCAGCGCACCGTCGGTAAGCGGCAGGGTCTTGTTGGGCGCCACATCGGCAGGCAACAACGCTCCCATCGCAACCCGCAGTTCGATATCGACAACATCGTCTCCAGGGCGACGTCCGTTCGGGAAGCCGGCGATGTCACCGGTCAATGCGCCAAGGTTGCCCTGCGCCTCGGCAGGAACGGCAGGAATGCTCGTGTTCAGACGCAGCATCTCGCCCACGCTGCCGTTCTTGTTGAGACCATCCAAGCCGGTCAGGAACGCGCCCACCAGATCGGCCCGCGGGAATAGCGTCGGTGCCTTCACACCAGCGTCACCAAACAGAATCTCGAGCAACGCAGGCAGCGTCGGGTGCGTGACGTAATCCAAAAACTGTCCATCGTCCTTCGGCTCGCTGCCGTTGAAGCGGTCCTTGTCCTTCAAGCCGATCACGACCTCGTTCACCAACGGCGCCGAGAGTCGCGAGACTTGCAGGTACTCCTTGCCTTTCACGACCGTGACCTCGGTCCCCTTCTTGCCGCCCAGCTCGGCCGGCACGTTGAAGCGCGCGCGGTTGAGGCCTGCGGTGGTCCAAGCGCCGATCGTCGGCGTCTTGCTCGAGGTCAGGCAGCTCTTCGGAACCTCGAGAATCAACGATGTGACATTGGCGTCCTCGAGGCTGTCGCGTTCGGCGTCGACTGGACCCAGCGGGTTGGTGATGTTCACCAAGTCGAACGTCTCGCCGAGATTGACCACGAATGAGTCCTTGCGTTGTCCGACGAACAGCCGGCCCATGCTGCAACCCGGAATCTCGACGTCGTACAGGTACTGACGAGCATAGGCCTCGTAGTCGGGAAGCGACTTGTTGCCGATGTTATCGACCGGCTTGGTAAACGACGTCGATCCATCGGCAGCATCCACTAGCTTCATCGGCTTGCTGCTGCCGCGCCGGTTGTTGCCGCGGATCAACTCCACCGTGTAGGTCTCGATGGTGTTGAGCGCCGACGAGTTGCCCACCGTGATCGGCCCGACGTTGGTCAAGGGGACCGCAACGGTGCGACGATTCTCAGGTGGCCCGATCGGCAACGAGATGTCTTTGCGATCGACGTTGAAACGGAATCGGAAGGTAAGGTCCTCGAGCGCATCGCCGTCGTTGTCGACCTTGATGTCGTAGATCGCGTCAGGATCGAGCGTGAAGTAGTTCGGCCCGCCGTAAGGCTCCTGCAGCGGTTGGTAGTTGGCGACGAATGTGACGTAGTCGCTGCGGCCTGCTTCGTAGCTGTTGAAGACATAAAAATCGGTCGCATCGACCTTGGGCAGTCGGGTGATTCCTGGGGCTTCGCGGTGGCTCGATGCCAGCGCCGCACCCGCGGTGAGCGCCACGGCCAGACACAAAGACACACCTTTCCTGATACGAGTCTCGAGTCTCATCGGTCGTTCTCCTCGACGTCTTCGTCGTGTGTTGTTTCGAGTGTTGCCCGGACCCTGTATCCCGGGGTCACTAAGCTCTACGAAGCGCACCGGCAGTCGGATGTCGTCGCCCTGGGGTGCCGATTTTTTTTGGATCGGCTCGACGTTCGCATTGATTCGAAGGCATGCCGGCCGAGCGGTTGGAGTGCCTGGTTTTCTTTGTGAAATTCGCCCGTTACCGGCTCAACCCCCGTATCGCCGGCCATAGGTATCGGGTACCTCGCTAAGTCGATAAGTCGGGCCAAATACCGGCAAGCGGCGTAACTCAACCTCTGGGAGTGACGAGAGATGTCGATGAAACGAGGGGTGCTCTGCCTTTGGGCGACCGCGGTGGTCGCGGTGAGTCTGGTTTCCGCGCAAGTCCTGCCGCGGGAGGCGTGGGTGGTCGCTGCCGGGTCGCGCAAGCTGATCGTCATTCGCACGTCGGACAAACACATTGTGGAGACGTTCTCTTTGGGAACCCTGGCAACGCCTGCTCCCCAGGGGATCGGCTTTTCGACGGTTCCAGGTCACGT
>CAZAHQ010000254.1:0-6126 GCA_964484415.1 uncultured Acidobacteriota bacterium
CGCCGAGACCGACCCGCCCGAGCAGCGCGGTACTCTAGGCGAACCGAGCCGCCTGCGCAACGCAGAAACGCCCACTGTTATCGACGCGCGAGTGCTTTCAGTGAGACAACACAACGGCCGCACAGATGGCGGCCGTGAGTAGACGGAACAGTCCTCGAGAAACGACCTCAGCGCATTCCGACGATGACGCGACGAGGCCGGTCGATATTGCCGCCCGGAGCCCCTGGATGTGTTCCGGCGTTGTAGCCCTGGGCCGGTCCAATCACTGCCAGAAACTCCTCCTGCGAGAAGGTCTGGATAGTCGGCGACTCATAGCCCTGAGACTGGCCGTTATTTCCGTCCGGTTGACTATTCATGTCTGTCCACCTTCCCCTTGCGGTTGATCCTCGCGTGACGGTCCCCGTGTAACCCTACGCGTCATCGCTCACTGCTGGCCTGATTCCCCACTTCCTCGGAAACCCAGACGATGATGTCCTGAGACTCCATGGAACTGAGCGCCTGCTCAACATCCCTCTGCACTTGGCTCAACGGTTGCTCTGGGAAGAGACGGGTCACCTCGCTCGTGATCTCGTCCACCCGATGCGTACCGTCGCACATCTGCCAAATGTGTCTGGCTGTCGAATTGAGAAGGTGGACTAGCCGGCGCCGCTCGTCGTAGATGAGCAACTCCGATTCCAGGTCCACGCTCTTCAAGTCGACGCGCGCTTGGGGTCGCACCGCTGGGCCCTCCGCCGAGGAGAATAGCCTGAAGTCGGTCCGAATCCCGAGCCGCCGGCGGGCATGGCTTCCATGGTTCTCCAAAAAGCCCGGCACCCACCGTGGGATTGAGGTACGCCGAAGCGACCCTCCCGGCAACTCAAATCGTCTGACTCTCAACCTTGAGCGTTCGAATTTGACCGAGGATTTCATCGCGTATCGACTCTGAACTACGGATTTCCCCAGGGTCGGTGGCTGAACATGAACGTCCAGGCTTTGGGACCGGGTGGCGGGTTCGGCCTACCGCTCCCCATCCCCCGCCGAAAGCCTCTTGGGACAAGGGTTTTCCTACCCGCGATGGCATATGCGGTCTTTGCAGGTATGCTTTGAACCAATCGGATTGGGTCGCTCTAAACCGAAAGGGAAGTGTCTAGGTCCTGAGCACTGGGTGTGGCGTTCGATGGCAAGCTATCGAACAGGCCGAAACAAATCGAAATAGTTACGACGGTCTTCGGAACTTGACTTTCCGGATGGCCGGGCCTAGCCATCCACTCTGGAAGGTTCGGGTAACAAGGACGCGTTACGGGGAAACTCCACACACAGCGACAGGCTGCGGGGAGTAGGGGACGAAATAGGAGGGTGTGGGAGATGCGGCTGACCTCGGTGGCCCGCGCCAAGGGTGAGTTGTCCTTGGTGCTCCCGTTCGTTCGCGCAGCCTTGATGCTGAGCGCGGTGATGGTTGGTGTCGCTTTCTCGGCAGAACCGCCGGCAAGCACACCTCCCGCGCGCTCCCCCGCGGGCAAAGCGGAGTACCGCATCGGCGCGGGCGACACGCTCGGCGTTTATGTGTTCGAGGACAAGGTGACCCAAACCTGTCTGGTCAGGCCCGATGGCCGGATCACCATCCCGCTGGCTGGCGATCTGATCGCGGAGGGTAGGACACCCACCGAACTCGGTGCCGAGATCAGCAACGCTCTCGCCAAGTACCAGCAGGCGAGCGTCACCGTTTCGGTGACCACCATCAACTCGTATCGCGTCTTCATGCTCGGTCAAGTGAACGAGCAAGGGATGCTGGAATCGCAGGTACCGATGAGGTTGTTGCAAGCGGTGAGCCGGGCACGGGGCCTCAATCCCTTTGCGTCCAAGAAAATCGTCGTGATGCGCGATGGCGCTAGGGGGCGCGAGCAAATCGTGATCGACTACGAGAAGTTACTCAACGGCAAGGCACCCGAGAGCGATATCTGGTTGATGTCCGGTGATGTGGTGGTGGTCCAATGATCCGCCGTTTGGTTCTCATGGCGTCGCTCAGTGCCGCCGCGGTCGCCATTGCTGATGCTGCCGAGTGGCGGTTCGAGCCGGTGGTGACGCTGAGCGCTCAGGACAACAGCAACGTCCTGCTTGTCGACGGCGAGCCACAGTCCGACAGAGTCGCCTCGGTTGCGGTCGATCTGTCGGCATCGCGACGCACCGAGCGCGCGACCGTCACGATGAGCTACACGCCAGAACGCGAGCAGTACCAGGATCTGTCGGAGTTGGACAACACCTCTCACGCGTTGCGACTGGGTGTCAACTCGCAGCTCTCTCAGCGCACCGCTTGGGATGCGAGCCTCTCTTGGGTCCGGCGCGAGCGCTCCAGGCTGTCGTTCGACGACACCACCCAGGACTTGGTCGCGTTGCCACGCACGCGCTACGACACCATGGCGGCGAGTTTGAACGGCAACCTCGAGCAGAGTCCCCGACTGCGCTGGTTGTGGGGCGTCGCCGCAGCCACCACGAAGTACGACGACACGGCGGTGGAATTCACCGATCCAGCCGCCAACGGCGGAAGTCCATCGGACCCGTCGGCCACGAGCGCATTTACTTTGGAAGATAGTCAGGATCTAGGCGTGCGCGGCGGGATCGAACACGATCTCAGCGAGTCGTCGCGCGTCCGCGGTGAACTGCGCATCAACCGGATCGACGAGGGGGCGCGCGGAGAGCGCGATGTGCGCCGTGTGTTGGGCGGCTGGGCCTTCGGGCGCGTCGAGCGGTTGCAGGTCGATATTTCTGCGGGCGCTGCCTTTAGCAAGCTGCGCGACCCGGGCGAACTCACCAACGTCACCGCAACCTCGGCGACCGACACCGTTGGCTCGGTAACAGTGCGCGGCCGCGTCGGGGCGAGAGGGCAGCTCACCGCGGGGATAGGTCGTGATGTCACCAACACGTTGGGTGTTTCGGGCGCGTCGCTGACCGACTCGGCAACCGTCGGCTACTTGCACCCGATCGGGAGGTTCTCCGAACTCAATCTTGGATTGCGCTACGCCGATCGCACGCCACTGGACGATAACCAGGCATTGGCGCGCTCGAAGACCAAGGCATATCGCGCCGAGTATCGCGCGGCGTTCAATTCACACTGGGCGTTGGTGGTCGCTGGCGAGAAGGTCGATCAGTCCTCGAGTTCGACTCGACCATCCTCCGGCACCGATCCGAGCCCGACGCTCGACACAACCCCGCCTGCGATCGACTACCAGATCTTCACACTGGGGATCCGTTGGGCGCCGCTGTCTCGGGGCGGTTGAGGAACGCCGATCGTGCAAAACAACAGCGCCGTGCTCAAAGAGTATCTGGACATCCTCTTCCGTCGGAAGTGGTGGATCGTGGTGCCCACGATCGTCGGGATCATCTTTGCAGCGGCGCTGTACATGAAGCTCCCGAAGCTCTACAAGGCTCAGACCCGGGTCATGGTACGCAGCCAGCAAATCTCCAAAGCGCTGATGAATCCGACGGTCGAGCTATCGACTGAGCAGTTGGTTACCGAGATCGGGGCCGCCATCACCTCCGAGTCGTACATGGAGGCGCTAGACGACCAACTGAAACTCGTTGGATCGCCCGGCGGCCCCCGCGACCTTTCCGAACTCACCAGGTTGGTCGACGACCGCAAGCAGCTCGACATCAATATTCGCAGCCGTTACTTCGACCTCGGGATCCACTGGAGCGACCCTCGCACCGCAGCTGCGGTCGCCAACGAGTTGGCGAATATCTACATCCAAGCGTCGAAACAGATTCGCAGCGATATCGCCAACGAAGCGCTCGACAACCTCACGCGGCGGCGCGAGCAAATCCAAAAACGACTCGAAGAGGTGCGTGGGCAGACGCAGCGCCTGCGGGCCGAGCACGCGTTCGAACTGCAGGACTATCAACCCGCCAATCTCCAGCAGATCCAGACCAATAACAACGAGATCACACGCCTGGATCGCGAGATCCGCGACGCCGAGAACAAGATTCAGGAACTCGATTTGCAGTTGCGCGCACCGATGGTTGTGGCGCCTAGTGAGTCGCCAACCGACGCGCGTTACGCCGAGATGGCGCAGGCCGTGTCGGACCTGGCCGCGATGAGAGATCAGGGAAAGACCGACGAGCATCCCGATGTCAAGAAGCTGCTGCGCCGCATCGATCAGTTGAAAGCCAGCCTGGGGGTGAACGATGAAGCCGGCGGTACGCAGATAACACCCACGGAATTGGCGCGCCAGCAGTTGGAACAGCAGCGCTCGGCGCAGATCCGCGAGCGTGACGCGTACCGCGCCCAGCGCCAACGACTCACCGAGCAAAACATCGCGATCCAATCGCGCATCCAGAACACACCGCGTTGGCAGGTCGAACTCTCGAGATTGGAGAGCGAAGAGCAAACGCTGGCCCACGATTTCGATGATGCGAAGAAGAAAGAGAATGACGCGCTCACCGGCACGCAGGTCGAGGCCTATGAGTCGGCGGAGAAGCTGCAAGTTCTCAATAAGGCGCAACCGCCGCGGGATCCGTTCTACCCCGACCTGAAGTTATTCCTGCTGATGGGCCTGGCGGTCGGTGGCGGTCTGGGTATCAGCTTGGTCCTGCTTTTGGAGGTTTTCGATCAGTCATTCAAGAGCGAGGAACAACTTGCCGCCTCGATCGACCTCCCGATTCTGGCGGTGATTCCCGACCTCACGCGTGCCGAGAACCTCAAGCGAGGTACGGGCGTGCGCAACACGAAACGCGCTGACGCACGCAAGGGGGCGATATGAAGCGCGATCGTCCGCCGGTCGTCGGTGTCCCGATCGCCAGCGAGGCGAGCGGAGCGATCGAGTCGTCTCGTCGCGCGCCCAAGGACTTGGCTCCCAGTCCGATGCTGCTGCCGCTCGTCGATCCGCGCTCACCTGTTACAGAGCGCTATCGCCGCATGATGACGCACGTAGATCACCTTGGTGCACGCGACGACCATCCGTACCGCATGATCGTGATGACCTCCAGCCGCGAAGCCGAGGGCAAGACCCTCACGTCGATGAACCTCTCGCTGGTGCTGGCCGAGGATCGCGATCGCAAAGTGTTGTTGATGGATGTCGACCTGCATCGGCCGCGCGTGCATCACTTCCTGCTCTCCAAGCCGAAACTCGGTTGGATGGATGTGTTCGAAGATCGCGCCGAACTCGACGCCGCATTGGTCGACCTGAATCAATCGCGACTCAAGTTGCTGCCGGCCGGTCATCCCCCCGACAAACCGGCCGAAGTGATCAAATCCGAGCGATTCCGGCGGCTGCTGCGTCAACTGCGCGATCGCTTCGATGCGATTGTCATCGACGCACCGCCGCTGATGCGGTTCGTGGATGCCAACATTCTCAACTCTTATGCCGACGGCCTGATCTTCGTGATTCGCGCCGGGCTGACGTCGCGTCAAATCGTGCGCAAGGCGCTTGCTCAGGTGACCACCGGTCGCGTGATCGGGACGGTGCTCAACGACGTTCGATACACATTGGTCGATCGTTATTACTACCGCTACGACGAGTACGGTGGGAGCTACTACGACCGTGAAGAACGTTGAGACCATTCCCTATGCCTTGCGCGTGGTGGCTCTGGGAGGAGGCACTGGGCTTCCGGTCGTGTTGCGCGGCCTGAAGATGCTGCTGTTTCCCGAGGGGACCGACGATAAGGACCGCCTGACGGCGGTGGTTACAGTCACCGACGAAGGCGGCAGTTCGGGACGATTGCGCGAGGAACTGGGGATGATCCCGCCGGGCGATATTCGCAACTGCCTGGTGGCGCTCTCGCACAACGAGCCACTGATGTCCCGGCTATTCCAGACCCGATACCGAAGCGGTGAAACGCTCGAGGGTCACTCCGTCGGCAATCTGATCCTGGCAGCGCTTGCGCAGGAAGAGCCCGGCGGGTTCTTGGCAGCGGTTCGCCTCGTTGGCGAGGTGCTCAACATCCAGGGGCGCGTACTGCCAAGCGCTCTGGCGCCAGCGCGCTTGGTTGCTCAGTTGTCCTGCGGCAAGCAGGTCACCGGTGAGACTTCCATCGCCGCAGCCGGCGAGCGCGTCGAGCAACTGCGCCTGTCGCCGGCGAACCTAGCGGCCACACCGGGCGTCGCCGACGCGATCGAGCGGGCCGACATCGTGGTCCTCGGTCCCGGCAGCTTGT
>CAZAHQ010000255.1:0-6107 GCA_964484415.1 uncultured Acidobacteriota bacterium
GACGCGCTGGAATCGGGGGCCCGAAAACCCGAAGCCGGCACTGAACAGGCTGCGACTGAGTCCCACACCAACGGCGCGACGCTTGTCGTCGGGGTCGACCGTGGCGGAGTAGTAGGTCCCGCGCCAGCCGAAATTCAATTCGAAATCGGCCCAGGATTGCCGCAGCACCGGGGCACGCAGTGTCGGGGCGAAATCGGCGCGGAACCAGCGTTCGTCGGCAACCGTCACCAACTCCTCCTCGGTCGCGAGTTGGCCATCAGGAGCTTCCAAGATCCGTTTCCCGAAACGGTCGAGCGAGGATTGAAAGCTGAAGTACAGCGGTGAGCGGCCTAAGCGCTGACTGCGTCCCCGCATCTCGATCTCTGGGAGTTTCTCGTTCTGCGCCTTGCTTGTGAGTCGGCCCAGGGCGGTCGGCCCGGAGGCGCCGACGAAGAACTGCTCCTGTCTTCGCGCTCGAACACTGAGCGTGTACCAGGACCATTGCTTGGTGATGTCGATCGTGGAATCGGTCTGCGGTTGCGAGGAACGTAGCAAATCGGACTCGTAGTCGGTGAAGTAGTCGAAATCGGAAACCGCTTCGACCCGAGCGATCATCCGCGTGCGCTCACCAAGCGGCTGGCGCCCACGCCACACCAAGTTCCAACGGCTCTGACCACGGATCTGATCGTTGATGTAATCGAAACTCGCATCGGTGCGGCCATTCCAGGTCGGTAGCATCGACAGGTCGGTGCGCACGCCGTAGCCGACCTTGCTGTACCCGGAGAAACCGAACAACAAATCGATATTGTCGCGCGCTGCCCAATACAGCGGCACCGTAAGCGTCTTGCCGAGCTTGTCGCTGGTACCGAACTCTGGAAACAACACTCCGGAGGCGCGCCCTCCCTTGATTGGGTAGATCAGATAGGGCGAGAAGAACACCGGAACTCGGCGCACACGGAATGCGACGTTTCTCATGTGGGCGTACTCGCCCAACTCGAACACACCCTTGCCGACATAGAACGACCAGTACGGTACCGGTTGAGTGCAGGTAGTGAACGTTCCCTTGGTGACGCCGATGCGTGCATCGTCCAGGCGCTGGACCTGTTCGGCCCGGATCGTGGCGTTGTCCAACGACAGATAGCCGGTAACGTCGTCGACCGTTCCGGTTCGAGTGTCGGCGTGATAAACAAGCTTCGATCCGGCGAGCGACGCCCCGGGGAACGACAACACCACGCTGCCGGTTGCGGTCAAGACTTGAGTCGACTTGGTGTAGATCAGCTCGTCAGCCAATATCCGTGCATCGCCGGTTTGCAGTTCGACGTCGCCGACGGCGCGGCAACGCCCGCCGTCCTCGATCCCCGGTTCGGGTTCGCAGGTGATGTCGAGAGCTTCGAGCCGAAACGACCCAGACAGCGTCATCTCACGCTTCGGCGCCGCGGGTTTGGCGCCGGGGGCCGGCTGCGCGACCGCCGGCGTCACGATCCACAGCGGCGCCAACGCGAGCAATGCGCCGCACGCGCGCTGAAAACGAGCGACGGTCACGGGAGCAACGTGGCGCTTGGCCAGGAACCTGTCATCGAACTCGGCATCAAACGGCGGGTCGACTTCAAGGGTGCACTCGGGGTCCGGATTGGTGTCGTCGAAAATCGAACGCCAAGAGCATAGCAGCGGCCCGCGGTTCGAGCCTTCGGACGCCGACGCGGTAGACTCTGGTCATGCGGCTCGCCCTAGCACAGATCTCCCCCCGGCTCGCGGACCTTCCCTTCAATCTCGAGTTGATCGAACGAACGGCGCTCGCTGCCGCCGACCAGGGAGCCGAGTTGGTGCTGTTCCCCGAGCTTGCGCTGACGGGGTACCGACTGCGCGATCTGGTGCCCGAGGTCGCATTGAGACTCGACCGCAACAGCGCGTCGCTCGACCGGCTCGCGGCGCTGTCACGGCGAATTCCGTTCGTGCTCGGGTTGGTCGAGGAAACCGATGAACATCGGTTTCACAACAGCGCGGTCTATTTCGAGGACGGCGTGTTGCGGTTCACGCATCGCAAGTGCTATCTGCCGACCTACGGCATGTTCGATGAGGCGATGGACTTTGCGGCCGGTAGCCGCTTGCAAGCGTTCGACTCCCGATTCGGCCGGCTCGGAGTTTTGATCTGCGAGGATGCCTGGCACTGCGCAGCGGCAACGGTGCTCACACACGATGGCGCCACGGCGCTGTTGATCCCCTCCGTCTCCCCGCTGCGCGGTTTGGCGGCGCGACCGGGTGAGGACAACACCACGGTCTGGCGATCGCTGGTCGAAACCACGGCGCGTCTGCACACCACGCCGGTCGCGTTGGTGGGGCGAAGCGGATTCGAAGATGGGCTGGCATACGCCGGTGCGAGCTACGCCGTTGGACCCGGCGGTGAACCGCTCACCGCTCCACTCGGCGTTGAACCACAGTTGCAACTGGTAACACTCGACCCGGACCGGACCCGCAGTGCGCGAGCCGGCTACCCATTGCTGCGCGACGAACGGCCCGACCTGATTGTCCGCGAGCTGCAGCGCGCGATGGCGCGGCGGCACGACCTTCCGTTCGATGCCGAGCCAGCGCCGTGATCGAACGGCCGCTCCCACTGCCGCTCTCGTTGCCCCGCTTGGAACAGGTTCTGGTGGGGTTCTTGCGCGAAGAGGCCGGCCGGGCGGGATTCGATGGCGGCGTGGTGGGTCTGTCCGGCGGCCTGGACTCCGCCGTCGTGTTGCTCTTGGCGGTGCGTGCCTTCCATCCGCAGCGAACGTTGGCGTTGTGTATGCCGTATCGCAGTTCGTCGCCCGCCAGTCTTGCCGACGCCGCGACGCTGATCGCGTTGGCCGGCTGCCGGCACGAGACTCTCGAGATCACGCCGATGATCGATGCGTTTCGTGGCGTTACCGACTGTGACGACCCCTTGAGGTTGGGAAACAAACTCGCGCGCGAGCGGATGATCTTGTTGTATGACCGCGCCTTCCGCGATCGTTCCTTGGTCATCGGGACAAGCAACAAGACCGAGTTGCTCTTGGGTTACTCCACGCGGTGGGGCGATGGCGCCTACGACTTGAATCCGCTGGGCGATCTGTACAAGCAACAGGTGCTCGCGTTCGCGCGCTACCTCGGTGTCCCCGACGCGATCCTCGACAAACCGCCGTCGGCCGATCTGTGGCCCGGACAAACCGATGAGGCGGAACTCGGAGTGAGCTACGCCGATGCGGACGCCGTCCTGTGGTATTTGGTCGATGCACGCGGCACTCTCGATCGGGCTTCGATCGAAACCGGCGTCGACGAACAGATCGTCAGGCGAATCGTGCAGCGCATGCGACTGAATCAGTTCAAGCGCTCGCTGCCGCCGATCTGCAAGCTGCACCCGCGCACGGTCGGTATCGACTTTCGATTCCCGCGCGACTGGGGCACCTGACATGAAGCGGCCGCCGGTGTTGGTCGACGGTCACAACCTGCTCTTGTCGTTGGCTCGTCTCGAGGATGTGCCCGACAGCATGCTCGACCTTCGCCAAGGGGAACGAGACTTGGCAGCGATTCTCGCCGAATGGGGAGCACTTCGTGAACGGAGCATAACGATCGCCTGGGACGGTCGCGCCGCGCTTCCGGATGTTGCCGGTGTGCGGCAAATCCGGCTCTCGCCGCCGGCCGAAGCCGATGATTTCTTGGTGCAAGAAGCCCATCGCCTGCGGCGCGAGGGGGTCGTCGCAACGGTGGTTTCACGCGATCGCGAGTTGTTGTCGCGGTTGCCGGTCGGAACACAACACCTTCCGATGGAACAGCTCGCGGACGATCTTCAGGCACTCTTGGCCGATCCGTTGCGGGCACCGCACTTGAAACCCGACGATGGCGATCTCGAGCGGCTTCCACCCGCCACGACCCGGCCGTTTCCTCGCCGTCGCTCTGCCCCGGAGGCCCTGGAGACGGCATCGTCCACGCGGTCATCGCGACTCGCGCCACGCGCGGCAGCGCCGCCGGTCGATGCGGCACGCAGCAGCGTCGACACCAAGAAGGCCGCACGACGCGAGAAGTACCAGCGCGCGCAGGAACGCAAGAAGCGCTGACGCGGCGCGATCGTATGTCGCTTTTCGCCTACAATCGCCGGCATGTTGAGCCCAAGTGAGAGGATCAAGCTGACGGCGATGTCAGCCTGCGCGGGGTGAGCTTCGAAGCTCGGTCCTGAGCCGCTCGCGCAGGTGCTGCGTGGCCTGAAGCAACTGCTCCCCACCGTCGGCGTCGGCAACGACGTGCTGATTGGGTTGTCGCAACCCGACGATGCGGCCGTCTATCGGCTGGGGGGAGGTCGTGTGTTGATTGCAACCGTCGACTTCTTTACGCCGATCGTCGACGATCCGTTCGACTACGGCCGCATCGCTGCCGCCAATTCAATGAGCGATGTCTACGCGATGGGCGGCGATCCGTTCCTAGCGCTTTCGGTGGCTGCGTTTCCCGACGCCTTGCCGGCCGACACGGTGATCCAAATCCTGCATGGCGCCGCGACCATGGTGCAGTCGGCCGGCGCGGTGCTCGCCGGCGGCCACACGGTGCGCGATCAAGAACCGAAATTCGGGCTGTGCGTGATGGGCTTTGCCGAGGAAGCGTCGCTGATCACCAAGGGTGGTGCACGACAGGGAGACGCGTTGTACCTCACCAAGCCGATCGGAACCGGAACGCTCTCGACAGCCTTGAAGCGCGATCAACTGGCACCGGAGCCATTGGCGTCAGCGGTCGCGTCGATGGCAACGCTCTCCCGGGCCGCCGCACACGCGGCTCGTGAGGCGGGCGTGCGTGGCGGCACCGACGTCACCGGTTTCAGTCTGGCGGGGCATGCACTCGAAATGGCCGCGGCCGCGGCCGCGAACCTGATGCTGTCGATACAGTGGTCATCGGTTCCGGTCTTGGAAGGGGCTCGTGAGGCGATCGCCGGTGGCTTCGTTCCGGGCGGAACCAAAGCGAACGAACAATCGTTCGCACCGCGCGTACAAGGCCTCGACCTGCTCTCGGCCTCCGATCGTGCACTGCTGTTCGATCCACAAACATCGGGCGGGTTGTTGCTGGCTGTTTCGCCGAGCCGCTGCGAAGCGTTCGAGCGCGCGAGCGACGAACAAGGTACTCCCGCCTGGCGTATCGGTCGCGTCGACGCCGGTACTGGCTTGACCATTCTGCCGTGAGCCACACGCCGCTCGGAACGTTGTTTGTGGTTGCCACGCCGATTGGAAACTTGAGCGAGATCTCGCCCCGCATGCGCGAGACTCTGTCTCGAGTCGCCGTCGTGGCTGCCGAGGACACGCGACGCAGCGGGATGCTCCTGGCGCACATGGCACTCAAGAAACCGATGATCAGCCTACACAAATTCAACGAGCGCTCGCGGCTCGAGGAACTGACCGCGGTGCTCGAGCGAGGCGAGAATCTCGCGTTGGTGAGCGATGGGGGTACCCCGGCGATCTCCGACCCCGGGTTTCGATTGGTGGCCGAAGCGCACGCGATCGGCGCGCCGGTGCGCGCGGTGGCGGGGCCTTCGGCGGTGGTCGCGGCGCTTTCCGTTTCTGGTCTGCCTGCGGATCGGTTTGCATTCGTTGGCTTCTTGCCGTCACGAGCCACCGAACGCCGAGCGCTGCTGCCCGAACTTGCGATCCGATCGGAGACATTGGTGATCTACGAAGCCCCGCACCGTTTGGTCGCGGCGGTGGCCGATCTGGCGGCCCAGTTCGGACCACGGCAGGTGGTTCTCTGCCGTGAGCTGACGAAGCTGCATGAAGAGGTGCAGCGCTCGACGTTGCCGCAGTTGGCGGAATCGATCGCCTCCAGAGAGTCGATCTTGGGGGAATGCGTGTTGGTGATCGCCGGTGGCGAAGCGTCGAACGCACCTGCCCAGGCGATGGAAGAAGAGGACGCCGCCACGCTGCGGGCGTTTGCGCTGGCACTACAGGCCGAGCAAGGCGACGCGCGACGGGCCTGCGCGCGCGTCGCACGACAGATCGGCCGTCCGCGCCGCGAGATCACGAGTCGAGTGCGGGCGTTGGGTGCTCTCGGCGAGGACGCCGATCGATAGGATCTGTCGAGCTGCTAGTGTCCTGTCTCATATATAGCTATTCAATAATGGCTGGACATGGTAACGT
>CAZAHQ010000256.1:0-6085 GCA_964484415.1 uncultured Acidobacteriota bacterium
AATGGCAACAGTTGCTGGGAGCGTCCGTCCTGGTCGCGAAGAGTGACGTCGAAACGGAGTATCGACGCCGTCATGAAAAAGCCAATTTCGAGTACATCGCGCTGCCGCTCGATCGGTTCGAGAAGGAGGATGCGGCGCCGGCAGACTCGGAGTTGAAGGCCTACTTCGACCAAAATCAGGCGCGCTACAAAGAGGGCGAAGGGCGTCGCGCACTTTACGCACTGTTCGACGACAAGGCGGTGGAAAAGCGAGTACAGCTCACCGACGCCGAGGTCCAAGCCTATTACGACACCAACAAAGCGAGCTTCGAAATCCCCGAACAGCGTCGCGCGCGCCACGTACTCATCAAGGTCGATGCCGATGCGCCCGCCGACAAGGTCGAAGCGGCCAAGGCCCAAGCCCAGGACATTTCAGTGCGCGCCAAGGGGGGCGAAGACTTCGCCAAGCTCGCGGCTCAATACTCTGACGACACCAGCAGCAAGGTGCGCGGCGGCGATCTAGGATTTTTCCCACGCGGTCAGATGGTTCCTGAGTTCGACGAAGCGACATTCTCGCTACCACCCGGACAGATCTCGGCCCCCATCCGCACGCAATTCGGTTTCCACGTGATCAAGGTGGAAGAATCGCGCCCGGCGGGAGCGCAACCGCTCGACGCGGTGCGCAAGCAGATCGAAGGGCAACTGAAGTTTCAGCGCTTGAAAGACGTGGCTGGCCAGATGGCGCAAGAGTTCATCGGCAAGCTCAAGGCCGGCGTCGATTTCAAAACCGCGGCGCAGCAAATGAACATCGAGTTGCAGGACACGGGTGTGGTCACGCGCAGCAGCGCTGTTCCCGGCCTCGGTCCGGTGCCGGCCTTGATCGAGTCGATCTTCACGCTCGAGAAGGGAAAGTACGGCGAGGCTGTCACACTCCCCCGCGGCCAAGCCGTCGCACAACTGCAGGATGTGATCGCCGATTACATGCCCCCCTTCGATATGCGACGCGAACGCGTACGCGCCGACTATCTGCGCGAGCGGTCGCGTGATCGCGCCAAGGCCGAGTTGGCCAAAGCGGTCGCCGGCGGCAACCTCGAGGCGGCAGCCAAATCGCTGAAGCTCGAGGTGCGTAAGGCGCCGGCGTTCACGCGCGGCCAGGACCTTCAGGATGTGGGGTACGACGCCAAGCTGGAAGAGGCGCTATTCGAGGCGGGTGCCGGACGGCTCACAGCGCCCCTGGATGGAGCGCGGGCTGTGGTCGTGGCTCGCATGATCTCGCGCGAGTCGGCCGACATGAGCAAACTCGCGACCGAGGAAGCGACGATCCGCGAAACCTTGAAAGCGCCGCGAATGCAGCGCGTGCTGCAAGAGCGAGTTCAGGCGCTGCGCAAGGAATCGGAGAGCGCCATCTGGATCAATCCGCTGCTACAGCAGGGAGCGGCGCAAGGTTGACCTCGGCATCACCCGTTTCTCCGGCCGCGGAAGCTCGCTCCTACAGCGATGTCCGCGGCCGATTCGTTGATGGGGACATGCTCTGCTTTCGTGGCCGTGGCTTCGTCAGCATGGCGATCCGCCGCCTGACCAAGAGTCAGTATTCGCACGTCGGCCTGGTCTACACCTACGAGGGACGCGTCTACAGCCTGGAAGCGACCGGGGCCGGTGTGCGGCTCGCGTTGATGTCCGAGCTGGTGAAGCGTTATCACGGCGGGATCGACTATTTCCAGGTCGAGGGCCTGACCCCCGAGCAGCGACGCACCGCAATCTCCTTCGGCTTTCAGCAGTTGGGTAAGGCGTACAGTCATCGCGGGATCATCCGCTTCTTCCGCTACTTGCTGGCCGGTAATCGTGAGCGCAAGCGCAGCCGCGGCTCGTGGTTTTGCTCTGAGATCGTGGCGGAAGCGTATCGACTTGCCGGTTCCGATCTGCATCGCCGAAGCTCCGCCTACACCTCGCCTGGTGATCTCGCCGCCTCGCCCCTGGTTCAGTTCGCGTTTCGCATCAAATCGTAGTCAACGGATGCCGGCCTCGATGCACCGCCTTGCTTGCCGGCGGGCTGACGCCGATCGCCGCCGCCTGTAAATAGTTCTTCCAAACGAAACATCCAGGATTGCCCGCGCATCGTACCTCTGGCTAGAGTGTGGCTATACCCAGGAGCTGCGATGCCTGACTACTACGATTCCGAAGACCTTGGAAAGTTCGGCGACATCGGTAAGAACGCTCCGGAGCTTTGGAAGAAATTCCTCGATTGGTACGGGGCGGTGTTTGCCGAAGGAGCCCTCACCGAGCGTGAGAAAGCACTGATTGCGTTGGGTGCGGCGCACGCCGTGCAGTGCCCCTATTGCATCGATGCCTACACACAAACCTGCCTGGAAAAGGGCTCGAATCTCGAACAGATGACCGAAGCGGTGCACGTTGCTGCCGCGATTCGCGGCGGCGCTTCGCTGGTTCACGGGGTTCAGATGCGCAACGTCCACAAACGGGTGCGGATGTGAGTT
The DNA here is from genome assembly GCA_964484415.1 of uncultured Acidobacteriota bacterium. Taxonomy (GTDB): domain Bacteria; phylum Acidobacteriota; class Polarisedimenticolia; order J045; family J045; genus JANNUT01. Next base: position 2,471 of record CAZAHQ010000256.1, read on the forward strand.
CTGAAAGCCTGCAGCGCGCCCATCACCGCTTGGCCCAAGCGGCCGAGCAGCGACGCGTGTTGGAGGATCCCGCCAGCCCACGCCGACGTTTCGAGTCGGCGCTTCAGGGAACCGGATTGTTCCCGCTAAGAGCCACCGGCATGACGGTCTTTCAAGTCAACGTCGGCAAGCTGTGCAACCAAACCTGTGGGCACTGCCATGTCGATGCCGGCCCCGATCGCCGCGAGGTGATGTCGCCTGAAACCGCCGAGCTATGTCTCGCCGCGCTCGCGCGCACCGAGATCCCGACGGTCGATATCACCGGGGGCGCGCCCGAGTTGTGCCCGAGTTTTCGCCGCTTGGTCGAAGGCACGCGTGCGCTTGATCGACACGTCATCGATCGCTGCAACCTCACGGTGTTGCTGCTGCCGTCACAACGCGACCTCGCCGAGTTCTTGGCCGCGCATCGGGTCGAGATCGTGGCCAGCCTTCCGTACTATCTGGAAGAAGAGACCGATGCACAGCGCGGTGAAGGGATTTTCGGCAAGTCGATCGAAGCGCTCAAGCGTCTCAACGACTTGGGATACGGGCACAACGGCACTGGGTTGCAACTCAACTTGGTCTACAACCCGGTCGGCGCGTACTTGCCGCCGACGCAAGCGTCGATCGAAGCCGATTTCAAGCGCGAACTGGCCCGCCGCCACGGCATCGTCTTCAACCAACTGTTCACGATTACCAACATGCCGATCAGCCGCTTTCTCGAGTTTTTGCTGCGCAGCGGCAACTACGAGCACTACATGGAGAAGCTGGTCAACGCCTACAACCCTGCGGCCGCGGCCGGCGTCATGTGCCGCAACACGCTCTCGGTCGGTTGGGACGGCGTGATGTATGACTGCGACTTCAACCAGATGCTGGAGTTGCCGGTCAACCACGGCGTGCCGCGTCACATTCGCGACTTCGACCCGCAGCGATTGCACCAGCGCGAGATCGTGATTGGCCAGCACTGCTTCGGTTGTACCGCCGGGGCAGGGTCTAGCTGCGGCGGAACGGTCGTGTCGTAAGGCCCGTCTACATCGCAACCCGCAGCGGCGATGAGGGAGCCGGCCAGACACCCTTCACCTGTGCGCGACCTGCGCCAAACACCAAAAACGAGTACTTGCCGTAGTGCACGATCTTCTGCATCACCACGTCCAACTGCGGCGCACGCAACACATCCACCACCAACAACACGCCTGTGCCCGGTTTGGGGTTGTCCAATGTCAGCACGATCGCCGCGTCTTCCTCGCCCGATCCACCGGTCGAGGTCGCCAGTCGCGCTGCGTCCATCACCACACCTGCCGGCAACTTCACCAAGGAACCGAGCGCGGTGTCGGCCGGTCGACCCAGCCACAACACACGCTGCGCCTCCGCGAGCATCTGCGGCGTCACGTCGAGGTCGCGACGCACCGGGATCTTCCCCTCCCCCACCTTGTCGGCGATCCGCCGCGCCGTTTCGAGCAACCCATCGCGCCCCGAGCCCAACACGATCAAGTCGGGGGGAGCCGCTAAGTAGCGAGCCAACGACGCCGGCACTTCTTCCGCGGACAGCCGGCGAAACAGATCGACCTCAGGGTCGATCACCACCTCGCCGACGGTGACACCAGTGGGCAACGACACGTGTCCTTCACCCTTCCCCGTGGCTTGAATCGAACCGAAGCCGTCGAACACGCGGCCGTTGGTTTCGCGCGCATCCATCGGCACCATCATCTGCCAGCCCGGCGTCGCCGAGAGCGGCACCTTCACCGCCGACTTCTCGTCGTTAGAGACGACACGGGGTTTTCCCACGCTCAGTTCCGGCGCACCAGGCGTGTTGACCCACTGCTTGAAAAACCACGAGAGGTCCGTTTCAGCCGTGCGCGAAAACAGATCTTGGATGTTGCCCCACGATGCCTTTTTGTACTTGTACTCGTAGAACAGTTGCCGCACTGCCTGCTGGAATTTTTCGGGGCCCAACTGCACGCGCAGCATGTGGAAGATCATCGCCACCTTGCCGTAGCCGATCGCTCGCTCGCGCGCGTCGTGACGCTCACGAAAATCGGCCACGGCGTAGTCCTGGCCGTGCGCCGAGTACTCGCGGTAATCGCGCAGGATCTGCGTGCGATAGTCGCGGCCCCCATCGCGGTTTTCCTCGGCCGAGAACGTGTGATCGGCCATGTAGGCCGTAAGCCCCTCGCACCAATTCCCTTGCGTGCGATCGACGTACACGCCGTTGCCCCACCAGTCGTGCAGCACTTCGTGCCCCAGCGAGGTCTTGACGATGAACGGCAACCGCATCACCGCACCGCCCAACAGCGTCATCGACGGTAAGCCATACCCGGTGGGGAGAATGTGTTCCACCACCAGAAACTGGGGCCACGGGTGCGGCCCGACCTCGGCCGTGAAGCGCTTGAGGTAATCGCCGGTCGCCAAGAGATACGTGTTGGCCAGGTCGGAGGGTGTTCCAGGAAGCGTGTAGACCGCGACACGCTGGCCGTTGATCTCGTCTTCCATCACCGACCAGGGAGCGGCTGCGATGTCCAGCCCCTCGAGTGGGTTGACCGTGTCGTAGGTCTCGGTGCCGTCGGCGTTGCGCGTGAGCTTACCCGGGGCGACCAGCCGCCAACCGTCGGGCAGCTTGCTCGTCACGATGTAGCGCGCCAGCGGCGCGTTGGGGACGGTGGGGTACCAAGTACCGCCCGGCAGGAATGCGCCGTCGGGGCTGAGGTAACCGTTGGGGAGTTCGGTGACCTCGTTGCGATTGAACTTGTAGTCGTCGGGGAGCGCGGGAGGGGTGCCGGACCATTTCGTGTGGAGGGCGAGCGGCGCCTCGGTTGGGTGCTTGGGGAGTCGGATCGTGTAGCGGTGCTCGCCGTCCTTGGCGGTTTCCTCGCTGAACTTCAGTGGTTTGCCGGAGTAAGAGATGTCGGTCAGACGGTATGAAGGGCTCAGGGTGAGGATGACCGACTTGAGTTGCGTGGGGGCGATGGAGAGGGTCGCTTCCGCAGACAGCGTGCGGGCCGCCGGGTCGAGTACGACCTGGATTTGATGGGCCGAGTCGACCGTGCCGGCAGATGCAGCAACCGAGGCGCCCAAAAAGGCGAGGATGAGTGCGAGTCGTTTGCGCATAGGCATGATTCTAGACCTGAGTTCGAGCGTCGTTGACAAGATCGTGCGACACGTGGGTAGCGGGTCGCTTTGAAATGCGGCGCTAGAATGCGATCGTGAATACCCCCGTTGCGCCGTTAGAAGAAAGCAAACATAGACCTAACATGTCTCTGCCAATCAGGGCGTCGATTCCTTGAGGCACAAGAGAGCATGCCACGATGGTGAGGGTCGCCTCGGTAGACAGCGTGTGGGCTGCTGGGTCGAGCGCGACTTGGATTTGGTGGGCCAGAGCGATCGTTTCAGCGGATGCCGCGGCCAAGGTGGCTAGAAATGCTGGGGAGGGCGAGCCGTTTGAGCAAGAGCCTTAGTCTGGACGAGCGGGTCGTTTCGCTCACCGAACCTCAAGCAAAAATCCTCCGTTTGCGCGAGGAGTTGTCGCGTGGCACGGGGTAACTACGGAGGGAACCCCGTGTACGCAAGTGTCGGCGTTCGGCCAGGCTCGCTTCCCGTATC
>CAZAHQ010000257.1:0-6063 GCA_964484415.1 uncultured Acidobacteriota bacterium
ACACCCACCGCATTCTTGCCGGCCGCTTTCACGCGGCGCATCGCCGCATCCCCCGCCTCGAGAACGGTGCGCGCCTCGGGTCCATGCTCCGGCCACGCCGATACTCCGGTCGACGCCGTGAGTTCGAGGAGATGCCCGCCCGGCATGTCGAACGGCTTGCCGGCGATTTCGCGGCGGACACGCTCCGCCACCTCGCGCGCACCGTCCAACGCGGTGCCCGGCAAGAGAATCACGAACTCATCGCCACCGTATCGAAACAACTGGTCGATGCTGCGCACGCAACGCCGCATTCGGACCGAGGCCTCATAGAGTGCACGGGAACCGGCGCCATGTCCGAATCGGGTGTTGACCTCTTTGAGGTTGTCCATGTCGACGAAGATCAATCCGAAGCGGCCGTTGAATCGTCGTGCTCGCTCGGTCTCGTCGTCGATGCTTCGATCCAGATGGCGCCGGTTGAAACAATCGGCCGTGTCGTCGCGAATCGCGAGGTCGCGCAGCGCTTCGACCACACGAAGATTGTCGAGCGCAGGCTTCATTTCTGCGGCGAGGCGACCAGCCTGCGTCCCGATCTCCGCGTCGATCCTGATGCTCGGCCCGAACACCAGCAGCAGCAGGCCGTCGAAGCCGGGGCTCGCATGCAACGGCACCAAGAGCGCCTCGCCCAACTCGGGCAGCGAACCAGGCTCTCCTGTCGGCACCAGCAGTTCGGCATCCGCCAGGGTGGCCGGCTGATCTGTCGTCGTTTGGCGAATCAGGCCGGCATCCAGCAGCGCCAGCGGCTCGCGAAGCCCTGACGCTGTCGGTTCCGAATCGAACCCTCGAAGCAGGAGGTCATCGCCGCCGGCGCTCATCGCATAGGTCAGGACGGCGAGACCCCCAAAACAGCGGCGCGCGCCGACGGCCAAGGTTTGCAAACAAGCATCACGCGAGATCTCTCGTGTTGCCGCAAGCAAGACCGCCGTCAGTCGCGGATCGAGTTCACGTCTCATGGCGCGCTGGAGTCCCCCAGACGGCGCATGAGCGCGCCCATGAATTCAACCGGGACCGGGAAGACGATCGTCGAGTTCTTCTCGGTCGCGATCTCGGTCAGCGTTTGCAGATATCTCAGTTGCACGGTCAGCGGATTGCCGGCCATCACTCCAGCGGCGTGCGAAAGCGCTTCGGCCGCTTGCTTCTCTCCTTCGGCGTGAATGATCTTGGCGCGTTTCTCACGCTCGGCCTCGGCCTGACGCGCCATGGCGCGACGCATCTCTTCGGGAAGATCGACGTGCTTGACCTCGACCGCGGATACCTTGATTCCCCACGGATCGGTGTGGCGGTCGAGGATTTCCTGCAAGCGCACATTGAGCCGATCACGCTCGGAAAGCAGTTCATCCATCTCGACCTGCCCGAGTACCGAACGCAATGTCGTCTGCGAAAGCTGGCTCGTGGCGTAGTGATAGTTCTCGACCTCGAGAATCGCTTTGCGCGGTTCGAATACACGGAAATAGACGACCGCGTTGACCTTCACCGAAACGTTGTCACGGGTGATGACATCCTGTGGCGGAACGTCGTGGACCACCGTTCTGAGCGAGACACGGATCATGCGATCGACCAGTGGAATCAGCAGGAACAATCCTGGGCCATAGTCCCTTTCGCGGATCCGTCCGAGTCGGAACACGACGCCACGCTCGTACTCGGGAAGCACCTTGACCGACTGGGTAAATATAAAGATCCCAACGAATAACAGAAACAGTATTCCAGGCAGATATGTGGTCATCGTCGGCTCGCTCCAGACTCGTCGTCGGTGGGCACCAGCGGCTCCACCGTCAGCTGCAATCCCTTGGCGCCTACCACCCGGACCCGTGTTCCGGCGGGCATCGGACGCTCGGACCTCGCATTCCACAACTCACCATGCACGAAAACCTTTCCCTCTGGAGCGAGCTCCGTATTTGTCACCGCGATGGCGCCGATCATCTGTTCACGCCCTGTCATGACGGGCGTGCGCTGGGCGCGCGACACGATCCATGTCACCGCGCTCAGCGCCCCGATCAAGGTCAGCGCGACGGGAACCAGTGATCCGAGTGGCAGGGACAATCCGGGAACGCCTCGCGGGAACAAGAGATACAAGCCGACGAGTATTGCGGCCCCGCCGCCCAACGACAGCATTCCATAGGACGTCACCTTGATTTCGAGAATGAACATCACGACACCAACCGCAATCAGTGCCGCCGCCAAGAAGTTCACCGGAAGGATCGAGGAGCCGTAGAGGAACACCAACAACGCGACCACGCCCACCACGCCCGGCAGAATCAGGCCTGGATGCGTCAGTTCGATGTAGATCGCGAGTGTCGCGATGCTCAACAACAACGCCATCACCACCGGGTGCAGGACGACTCCGGCGATTCGCTTACCCCACTCGATCTCGTGCCGCACGATCGTCGGGTTGACCAACTCGAGCGTCACGCGAGACCCGTCGGGACGTACCACGATCCGTCCGTCGAGTTGGCGAAGCAGGTCTTTCCCATCGCCGGCGATCAGATCGATCAACCGATTCTGGAGTGCCTCCTCGGCGGTCCAACTCGTCGCGTCCCGAACCGCACGCTCGGCGATTTCAGGAGGTCGCCCTCGCTGCGTTGCCGTGCTGCGAATCAGGGCACTCAAGTCCTCGGCAACCTTCTTCAGCGCGATATCGTCGGGAGCGTTCGGGCCACCCGCCGTGATCGGATGCGCGGCGCCGGTGCGCGTCAACGGGGACATCGCCGCCACATCGGCGGCCAACAGCAAGAAGAACCCGGCGGAAGCAGCGTGCGCGCCGCGCGGTGCAACGTAGACGCAAACCGGGACCGGACTGTTGAGGATCGCGCGGACGATCTGTTCGGAGGCATCGACCAAACCGCCTGGAGTGTCCAGTTCCAAGATCACGAGTGCATCGCCGTGTTTCGCAGCGGTGTCGAGTACATCCTCGATGATCGAGGCTGTGACACCGTGGATCATCCCTTCATGGCGATACAGCCGCACGCTCGACGCCGACGCCGTGGCCATTCCGCACAGCAGCAGCGCGATCCAGACCGCACCGAGACGACGCGCGAACATCAGGACACCGCGGCGCGCAGTCGGGACGCGAAGCGCGCCATGCGCTGCAGCCCTTCGCGGAGATTCTGCTCCGAGGTGGCGTAGCTGATCCGCAGGAATCCCGGCGCACCGAACGCTTCGCCAGGGATCGTCGAGACAGACTCCTCGGCCAACAGCCGGCGACAGAATTCTGCGCTGCTCGGAATATCGGCGTGCCGGCACAGCTCACTCACGTCTGGAAATGCATAGAACGCGCCGCGCGGCGGAACGAGCGAAACACCTGGCATCTCTTGAAGTTCTTTCACCACGAGTGCGCGACGGCGCGTGTATTCGTCCAGCATCGCCGCGGGCGAACCCGACGCATCGCACAAGGCCGCGAGCGCAGCGTGCTGCGATGGCGAGGGGGCTTGGGTGGTGTCGTGGCTCTGCACCGTCAACATCGCCTTCGTCACGGACGGCGACGCGATCGAGTAGCCGACCCGCCAGCCGGTCATCGCGAATGTCTTGCTGAACGACGAAACCAAAATCAACCGCTCTCCAAGAATCCCGCGAAAGGACAACAAACTTGCCTGAGGTGCCGCATCGTAGACGAACAGCTCGTAGGTCTCATCGCTGATGACCCACAGGTCGCGTTCGACGGCAAGGCGTGCCAGCGCTTCGGCTTCCTCAGGAGGCAACAATCCGCCGGTCGGATTGCAGGGCGCATTCACGATCACGGCCCGCGTGTTCGGGGTCAGCGCTCGTGACAACGCAGCGGCGCGCAGCGTGAATCCGTCGTCGGCACGCGTCGGCACGAAGATCGGATTCCCCCCGGCCAACTTGACCTGATCGGGAAACGAAACCCAATACGGCGAGTAGATCGCGACATCGTCACCCGGTTCGATCAGCGCCAACGCTGCGGCAAACAAGATCGGCTTGCCACCGGGCCCGACAATCACTTCTTCCCGTCCAATCGTCACTCCACTGCGACGGGTGTAGTGTGAGGCGATCGCCTGTCGCAGTTCATCGATACCGGCCGGCGAGGTGTAATGCGTGAACCCGGACTTGATGGCATCCACTCCGGCTTGGCTGGCAATCGCCGGAGTGTCGAAGTCGGGTTCGCCTGGCCCGAAGTCGATCACATCGCGCCCCTCTCGCCGGAGTCGATCGGCCTCGGCCTTCATTGCCAGCGTTGCCGATGGTGTGACGCGCCCCAGTCGAGTGGCTAGTCGTCTCATCGCAGGGCCTCGCCAGCGCTGCCATCTCCCGGGAGTCGACGTTTCAATGCAGCCAATGCGGCGGGAGGTACCAAGCCCGAAACGTCGCCGCCGAACCGAGCGATTTCTCGAACCAAGCGCGACGAGATGAATCCGACATCCTCACCCGGGGTGAGAAACATCGTTTCCAATGCTGAGGACAAGCGGCGATTCATGACCGCCAGTTGCAGTTCGTACTCGAAGTCGGAAATCGCCCGCAGGCCGCGCACGACCACCGTGGCGCCCTCGCGTTTTGCAAAGTCAACCAACAGACCCTCGAAGGCGATCACACGGACTCCTGTCAGTCCCGCTTCGCGCACGCTCGCTTCGAACACGTCCCGCCGCTCCTCGGCAGAAAACAACGGCGCCTTGCTGCTGTTGCGGAGCACTCCCACGATCAGGTCGCCGAAGATATTCGAGGCGCGGCGTGCGATATCGAGATGCCCGTTGGTCACCGGGTCGAACGAGCCCGGGTAGATTGCAACCCGGTGTCCGGGGCTCATGAGGTCGACTCTGGCGACCCGGGCCGATCCGCGCGCAGCATCGCCTCGGCATGGCGGCGCGCCGTTTCGGTGACGTAACTTCCTCCCAGCATGCGGGCCACCTCCTCGACTCGATCGTCCTCGTCATCCAACGGTCTTACCACCACAACCGTGCGCCCTGCTTTGAGCTTCTTGCTGACATGCAAGTGAGTCTGAGCACGGACCGCAACCTGCGGCAGATGCGTGATGCAAATCACCTGATGATGCAATGCTACGCGAACCAAGAACTCGCCGAGCTTGTCGGCTGCATCGCCACCGAGCCCTTGGTCGATTTCGTCGAACAACAGTGTACGCCGCGACAGCCCGCCTTCGAGTGCGATATCGAGCGCCAGCATCACACGCGAGAGCTCGCCTCCAGAGGCCACCTTGCGCAGCGGACGTACCGGCTCCCCCGGATTGGCGGCGAGCAGGAATTCGACCGCATCGACCCCCTCCGCACCCGCCGCAGCAAACGCCGTTGCGGTGAGATCGAGCGGCACAACCGCGACATCGAGCCGCGCTTGTTTCATGGCGAGCTGGGCCAGGAGTCCTGCGATCGTTGCTCCAAATCTCTCGGCCGCTGCGAGCCGGGCCGCGCTGAGTTTCTCGGCAGCGCTGCGATAGTCGCTCAGCAGGCGATCGCGCTGCAGGGCAAGCTCGGCCTCGGAACCTGATTGGCTTTCCAACTCGTCGAGTTCGCGCTTGAGCGCGTCGGCACCAGCCACGATCTGATTGAGCTCGGCCCCCTCGAAACGGCGGCGCAATCGCTCCAACGCAACCAACCGCTCTTCGAGATCGACCAACCCACTGGGATCGGCGCTCAAAGCGTCGAGGTGATCGCGGATATCGGAAGCCGCTTCCTGCAAGACAGCCCGGACATCATCGAGTCGATCGGCCAGTTCGCCGATTTGCGGGTCGTGCGCGGCCTGGGCACGCAGCCGCCGGGCGGCGGCGTGCACTTTCTCGAGCGCGGCGCCTTCCCCCTCATACACGGCATCGAGTGCGCCTTGCAGCGACTCAGCGATCGCTTCCGCATGTCGGAGTCGGTCGCGCTCGAGGCGCAGCTTTTCCTCTTCTCCCGGCAACGGGCGAATCGTTTCGATCTCGGAAACTCGGAAGCGAAGCAAATCGACGCGCGCGGCGCGCTGGGCCGCTTTCTCCGCCAACTCACTCAGCCGCCCGAGTGTTTCGCGCAACGCGCCATGCACTCGGCGCAGTTCGGCCAACAGAAGTTCGGTGCCGCCAAAACGATC